>JAFOLN010000115.1 GCA_017419325.1 Clostridia bacterium | reverse complement strand
TCTTCAAGCCATATGAATTCTTCTAACGTAAGCGATGCGTACGGACTGGGAACAGAATCATCTTCATAATCACTAATCTCCCTCGTGGGAGGGCCTTTACGAGGATCAAATCCCAGTTTTTCGGTTATACTTTCTAACGTAATCATAATAACACCTCAAAGTCAACGCCATTTTGATGGAGTCTGTCTATTTTAGTCCCAAATAATATTTTGCCTTTTTATTTCGCTAATATTTGTTATTAGCATTATAAAACGCTTTGTTTAATCGGTCAAGCAGGATATTAGCTTTATAAGAAGTTCATCCCATCTCGCCCCCGGACTCCCGTACCCCGCCGCAGACGCCTCATGCTAAATTGTTATTGATATCTCTCGGGCTTAGGCGCAAAAAAAGAAAGCCTTGAATCATCAAGGCTTTCTTCATGTCTGGCAGGGGCAGTAAGGATCGAACTCACGACACGCGGTTTTGGAGACCGCTGCTCTACCTGCTGAGCTATACCCCTTTCTTTGACTTAAAAAGTATAGCACATTTTCTTTGCTTTTGTCAATGATTTTTTAAAAATACTCAGCTTCTTTTTGAAAATGCGGGAAGGCGCGTTTTCGGCCTTCCCGCCTCTCCTATTCGCGTTTTATCGCCTCGAGGGCCGATATCTTTACCGCCTTGTTCGCGGGATAATAACCGGACGCAACGCCTATCACAACGGAAAAGAGCATTGCAAAGCCTATGAGCCACAAAGGGATAACGGATATGCGCGTACCTTGCGCGGTGAGCGCCGCTATGACGTCTCCTATGCCCGTTATGGGAGCCTGATACGCGGCCAGGTTCATTACCGTTGAGATGATAAGGCTGAGTATAACCCCGACCGCGCCGCCTATAAAGCCTATACAGCCCGCCTCAAGCAGAAATATCGCCCTGATGTCGCTTACAAAGCAGCCAAGCGCCTTCATTATGCCTATTTCCCGCGTCCGCTCCGATATGGACATGATCATGGTGTTCATGATGCCCAGCGCCGCAACGAACAGCGAAATCGCGCCGATGCCGCCAAGCATGAGCTGACGCTGACGCGCCTCCTCCTGCATGGGCTTTCTTATGCTCTCCATGGAATCCGTGGAGTACCCCATCGCCTGTATTTGTTCCTCAATCTCCTCCACGTACTCCATATCCGCGGCCTTTACCATAACGTTTTCATACGTTTTTTTCGTGTCGGGCTTCTGCCCCTGCTCTTTTTTTGCCGTATCTATAAGCGTCTGAAGCTCATGGATGTCCATTATTATGCCCTCGCCCGTCTGGTAGCCCTTAGAATAGTCCTCCTCGGTGCGGCCCGTTGCGTATATCTCCTGAGTAAACGTCTTTTCGCTGCCTCCCTCCTCGCTTACTACTATCTCCAGCTCCAGCGGAGTCGTGAGGGGGTCGAAATAAGGCTCCGGCATTTCCGGGTCGTCCTCCTGGTACATATAGTACTCTATCATGTTCCTGCCCTCGGGGCGTCTCTGATCCGCGAAGCCGTATGCAAAGTTCTTGCCCACAAGCACAGAATACGGCTTTCTTCCCGTATAGTCGCCCTCTATCAGCTTAAAGCCGAACTTCTCATATGTGCTGCTTTCTATGCCCATTATGTCGGCCCAGTTTGAAACGTATCTCTTGTCCTTCCCGGCATAAACACGCATTGTAAGGTCGTAGGAAAACTGCTTCGGCGACACCGCCTCCACATGGGGTATGCGCTCGAATGACTTCACCGCGCTGTCGTCAAGCTTCGCGGCGGAGGCGTCCCGACTCTGCGTATATACGGTCACTATCGTAAGGTCGCCCATCTGCGAGAGCATGAGGTCCTGCGCCTCCTGTGTGCCTATTCCTATGGATATCATGATAACTATGGCGCAGCAGCCGATTATAACGCCCAGCACCGTAAGGAAGGTACGTGATTTGCGGCGTTTAAGATTGTCTATGCACACCGATAACAAGTCGCGTTTTCTCATTTGCTTTCCTCTTCCCCGCTCTCGGGTGCGGTATTTTCATCCTGCGGCTCTTCGTCATCATCTTCCCATTTGAAGTCGTTTACCTTTTCGAGACTCTTTTTCTTCTTTTTCCTTCGCTTCACTATAACGATGACGGCGACGGCTGCGGCAGCCGCTATGATAATCCATACATAAAAGGGCACTCCGCCCGAGCCGCCTTCCTCTGCGTCGTCGTATTCCTCATCGTACATATCGGAATAATCCACGTATTCCTCCACGTTCAGCGTTACGGGGTACTCGCGCACCACCTCGTTTTCATCCGCGTCCTCATACGTCACCTTTACTGTGAGCTCCTGCACGCCGATTTCCTGCGGAGTCACTATAAAGTCTATGGTGCCGCTCTTGCCCGATTCTATATTTCCAAGGTTCACAAAGGAAGAAACGGCCTCCACGTCGCCCTCTATCTCCGCAGATACATTTGAAACGGTGCCCTTGCCTTTGTTGACATAATCGAGCGTTATGTACATCTCCTCGAACTGGGTGCCGACCAGCTCGCCCTCTTTTTTCGTTATCTCGAACCTGTCGGGCTGATATACGGGAACCGTTATGTTCTCCTCGGAGGACGCCTCGTAGCGCTTGCCTCCCGTCACGTACTCATATGTGAACTTGAGAGAGAGCTTCACAGGGCCCGCCGCCGTTGGCATGGCCTTCATGCGTATAACGCGGCTCCGGGAGTCGTTTTTCGGGAGGAATTTATAAAACGAAGTGTTGGAGTCGGAGATTATCGTCACTCCTTCCGCGGGTTCCACGGTGAGTATAAGGTTTTCTATGTTTATCTCGTCGCTGGTGTTGTAAAAGCTTACAGAAAGGGCAAAGCTCTGGCCTGCGGCCACCTGCTCCCCGCCGTAGCTGTAGCTGCTCACTATAACATTGGGCTTGCCCTTCTCCGCTCCCGAGCCCGACTCGGACACGGCGCACGGGATGACTATATGCTCCTCCAGCGTGGCCTGCTTTTTATTATTGCCCGCCATGTATTTATAGTCGAGAGCGCAGTCTATTGCCTGCGAAGCCGCCTTTATCTCGTCAAGCGCCTTCATTTTTATATTGACCGTCCGCTTTTCTCCCGGGGCAATGTCGGAAAGGAGCTTTGACGAGCTGTCCTCAAGTATCATAAGCGAGTCGCTGGGAGTAAGCTTCAGGCGGGGCGATATCATCGCTCTTTCGCCCGTGTTCTCCACGGTAAGTCCCACGGTGAAGGTGTCTCCCGCCGATATCTTTCCAAGCGCCTGCCTCGATATCCTCGCCTGCGGCGCGTCGGCGTCCTTGTCGTCGTCGCCGTTCTTCGTAAAAGTCTTCGCCTGAATGTTTAGCTTCTCCGTTGCCGTCGTGCGCACGGTGGAAGAGCCGTTGTTATATGCGAAGCTTACTTCGACGGTAAGGCTCTGAGATGGGTTCTCTATCTCGTCAAGGGCCATAAGGGAAAGCGAAAAGCTCTCCGTTTTGTCGGGACGTATTCGGGGCAGCACTCTTGAGGAGGAGCCCTCCAGAAGCACGATATCGTCCGATACGGTGAACTTGGCCACAGGTTCCATCATGTCTGTGGAGCCGCAGTTTTTAATGTTTACGTTTACTATGAACTGCTGTCCCGGCTCTATGACCGTATTGAGCCTGTCTCGGGTTATCTCAACAACAGGAGCCTGTCTTTCGATTATCTGCGTATATTCGTCGACTATCGGCTCCCTGTATTCGACGCATTCCTTTACCGTAAAGAACACCTCGTCATAAGGGATGGACAGCGACTTATAGCCAATCATGAATCTGCACGACTGCCCGCTGCCCGTATACGTAAGGTCCTGAAAGTTTATAGTAAGCGCCAGCGGCTCGTCGCCCGATGAGTCTATGTGTACCTGAGTCGTTCCGTTCTGCGTGAAGCTGTCGAGCAGCTTGTTTATATCAAGGTCGCTTGCGGAGGCGATATCGCTCGTTTTTATCGCTGTGTTTACGAGCTTCACCTTTAAATCCACCTTTGAGCCGGAGCCGATTGAAACGGTGCTCCTGCCATTCGTGGAGGTAAGCTCATAGCTTATTACCTGCGGGTCGCTCTGTTCACCCGCGGCTCCCGCAGGGATTGCCGCAAGAGTCAACACCATAAGGACAGCTAAAAACATTCCTGTAAGTTTAAGTGCGAGGGGGTTATGCATTTGTAGGGTCTCCTTTTTTAGTATCACTGACTATTTCGCCGTCGAGAAGCGTTATCGTTCTGTCGGCGAATACTGTAAGCTCCGAATCGTGGGTCACCATAATTATCGTCTGATCGTACCGTCTTGAAAAGCTCTTCATCATCTGCATTATTTCAAGACTTGTCTTGGAATCGAGATTTCCCGTAGGTTCATCGGCAAAAACAACCGCCGGCCTGTTCACAAATGCGCGCGCAATGCCTGCTCGCTGCTGCTGGCCGCCCGATATCTGTCCCGGATAATGGCGAAGCCTGTGGGAAAGTCCCACCCTCTTAAGTATGCTTTCGGCCGCGCGTTCCCGCGTTTCCTTGTCAACGCCGCGAAACATAAGCGGCAGCGCCACGTTTTCGGTTATTGTCATTGAAGGCAGAAGATTATATGACTGAAAAATAAATCCAATGTGTTCCTGACGAAATCTTGCAAGTTCGTCTTCATTCAGACGTGATACGGGAACGCCGCCTATGCGTATCTCGCCGTAGGTGGGCTTTTCAAGTCCCGCAAGCTGATTTAATAAAGTGGATTTGCCGCTGCCCGAGGTGCCGAGAATACAGCATATCTCTCCGCGCTCTATTTTAAGGTCGATACGCTTTAAGGCAACTACCGTTTCGTCGCCTACTTCGTATTCTTTTCTGAGTGCGCGCACTTCGATGAGCGGTCTGTGCGTTTTGGGGTTTTGGGGGGGCAATTATAACTAACTCCTTTCAATTACTGAACCTTTGACGCGGATCAGGGCTCATTTGTTCCTGTATTCTTTAAGATAATTCTATTTTATTGACCGCAGGAGCGTGTCATGATATATTTAAGAAAAGGCTTAAAGGAGAAGACCATATGATATACGAAGGCACCATATACAGGCCGCCCAGCGAGGCTTACAGCCTGATAATACAGCATACGATAGGCTGCGCGAGAAACGACTGCACCTTCTGCTCAATGTATAAGGACAAAACGTTCAGAATACGAAAGCCCGGCGAAGTCATAGACGACCTTCTTGATGTTCGCCGCCGTTACCGCGGCCCCGTCGATAAGATATTTCTTGCCGACGGCGACGCGCTTATAGCAAAGACGGACGACCTTCTGGAGGTGCTTCAAGCCGTAAAGCGCATATACCCCGAATGCGAACGCGTCACCTCTTACGGCGCGCCTGCCGACATATTGCTTAAATCCCCCGAGGAGCTTCGCGCTCTTTATGAGGCGGGACTTAAAATGGTATATGTGGGGCTTGAATCGGGTGACGACGAGGTGCTTCGCGCCGTGAAAAAAGGCGTAACGTCTGCCCAGATAGTCGAGGCAGGACAAAAGCTTCGCAAAAGCGGTATGAAGCTTTCGCTGACCGTGATTTCGGGCCTCGGCGGCCGCGCACGCCTCAAGGAGCACGCCATACTGTCCGCGAAGTGCGTAAGCGCGATAAAGCCCGAGTATCTCGGCTTCCTTACGCTTATGGTAATACCCGGCACTCCCCTTTACGACGATGTGGAAAACGGCAGGTTCGAGCTTCTCACCGCCCCGGAGGTGGCGGAGGAAATGATACTTTTCCTTGAGAATGTGGACAGCGAGGGTACCGTTTTCCGCTCAAATCATATCTCCAATTACATCAACCTTCGCGGCACCTTTAACCGCGACAACGCACGGCTTATCGCGCAGGTAAAGGACGCAATGCGGCACGATGCATATAAGCCGGAGTTTTACAGGCAGCATCTATAAAAAATACGCAAAGGTGCAATACTCTTCCATAACACAAAAAGCGGCTCCCGATGGGAGCCGCTTTTATACAGAATAAGCGATACTCAGATCTTAAAGCCCATGCCCATAGCGGTCTTGTTTCTGTCCTCGCCGGTGGGCTTGTCGGGCAGGTTAAGCTCGAATACTACTGCGGGCTCCTTGAAGGGGTTGCCGATAGCGTGGCTCTGACCTGCGCGAACGTACATAACGTCGCCGGGGCCTACGATGGTCTCTTCGCCGTTGTCGTTGTAGGATGCAAAACCGGATACCATAACGAATACTTCCTGAGTATTGTCATGCGGATGCAGCGGAATGCTGCAGCCGGGCATAAGCACGCTGCGTGCCCACTGATTGAGGGCGCCGTCGGTGTCAGCCTTAGTAGCGATTACGTTCTGGATG
>JAFOLN010000114.1 GCA_017419325.1 Clostridia bacterium | reverse complement strand
TTCGCAGATACGTCAGAGCAGAAAACAGCTTAAGACCGTGGTGCAAAAGGGCAGACAGCCGGAGAACGCCGAAGGCGCTCAGGAATCCGAGGAATAGTAAAACGGCACAGACCGCAAAAAAAGCGCGGTCTGTGCTTTTTTCTTTAACGCGGTCGCATTAAAAAAACCTAAAAACCATACTTTAATCCGCATAAATCTTATTTTGAAGCCGAAGGCTTCATATCCCCGCATATACCCCCGCCTGTCGGCGGGGATTACTTTTTTAACTCCACACAACCCAAAAAAACCGAAACGCGTAATTTTTATGGACTGGCGCGGCGCCGCGTGATATAATAGATTAAATAAATATGGAAAGACGGCTTGGAACACGACGCACTTCACCGAAATGGCACATAGCAAAGCAGACTTTTTGTCAGACAAAACGGGAGGTTTTGTAAATGGAGCAGCGAAAGAGAAGCAATATGACGGCCCGGATCGCCGTTATAGGCGGCATTCTTGTTCTGGTGATCCTTATACTCGGCACATTGTGGACGGGCAGAAGCGCGCAGAGGGATACCGCGGAAGCCGTGCGCTCCGTCAGCATGCTGTACCTCGATGAGCTGGCGGGCAGACGCGAGCAGGTCGTTGAAAACAACCTTCAGGACAACATAAACGTGATAAATATCGCCCTCGGACTGATAGACGCGGAGGATCTGAGCGACCTTGAGCATATGCGTGCGTATCAGCGCAATATAAAGCGCCTCTTTAAGCTGGAGCGGTTCGCCTTCGTGGACGAGGACGGCCTTATATATACGGCGGACGAGGGCATAACGAGCGATATAGACCAATATTCCTTCGATTACAAGACAATGGCGAAGCCAGATATTTCGATAAAGAACCTTGAGAGCAGAAACAAAAGAGTGGTAATTGCCGTGCCCATAAGATACAGGGGTTTTTTCATGGACAGAAAGCAGCTCGTCACTTGCTTTATGGAGATGGACATGAACGTAATGCTTCAGGGCGTGTCGATGAAGTCGCAGAATTCGGACGCCATCTTCTGCAATATATATACGGGCGACGGCATACCGCTGAGCAATACGGTGCTGGGCGGCCTTGCCTCGGAGGACAACCTTTTTTCGGCGCTTGAAACCGCCGCATTCAGCGACGGCTATTCCCTTAAGACAGTAAAGGAGGATTTCGGAGCCCAGAAGGGCGGCATAGTCCACTTCAAATACGACGGGGTACAGATGACCTTAAGCTACGTTCCCGTAGTCGGAACGGACTGGCTCCTTACTTATCTTGTGCAGGAGAGCGTAATAAGCGAGAGGATAAGCTCCGTGTCGGACGACATCATAAAAAGGAGCCTCATTCTTTCGATACTTACGGCCGTGATACTCGGCGTTATGTTCGCCTTCATCATTGCTCAGACGAGGAAGAACTCGCGTCTCATCCTCGAAAAGGAGACGGCGGAGGCCGAAAACAGGATAAAGCATCAGGAGATGGAGCGCCGCCTCGCCCTTCAGGAAGAGATACTGTCGCAGAGGGAGCAGCAAAAGCAGCAGCAGAACATGATTACCGCGCTGTCATCAGACTACCGCAGCGTATATTATCTTGACCTTGACCGCGACGAGGGCATCTGCTATCAGCAGAGAAACGACCTTTCGGGCTTTAAGGCAGGAGACAGCTTTAAATATACGGAGGCTGTCACGGCCTACTGCAATACGTACATCCTGCCCGAATACCGGGAGAAGTTTTTAAACTTCATACAGCCCGATTCCGTAAGGGAGGGCTTAAAGAAGAGCCTCATTATACAGTATACGTACAAGATAAGCATTGACGGGAAGGAATACTACGAGGCCGTGCGCTTCGCCGGAGTGCGCCATCCAGAGGACAGGGACGACTTTGCGGTGCACAAGGTGGGAGCATGCTTTGTTGACGTGGACGCGCAGACGAGAGCCGAGCTTTCACAGAAGCAGATGCTCACGGAGGCGCTGACCGCCGCCCAGCAGGCAAGCCGCGCAAAGACGGTGTTCCTCTCCAACATGAGCCATGAGATACGCACCCCCATGAACGCCATCATAGGCCTTAACAACATCGCGCTCAACGAGCCCGACATTTCCCCGAAGATGCGCGACTATCTTCAGAAGATCGGCGCGTCGGCGCAGCACCTTTTAGGCATAATAAACGACATACTCGACATGTCGCGCATAGAGTCGGGGCGCATGGTGATAAAAAACGAGGACTTTTCTTTCGCAAAGCACCTGGAGCAGGTCAACACGATAATAAGCGGCCAGTGTGCCGAAAAGGGGCTTACGTATGAGTGCCGCACCGTTGGCAGGATAGACGATCACTACATAGGCGACGGCATGAAGCTTAAGCAGGTAATGATAAATATTCTTGGCAACGCCGTAAAGTTCACGCCTGAGGGAGGCAAGGTGACGTTCATAATAGAGGACTTGCACCGTTTTAACGGGCAGGCCACCCTGCGGCTCACCGTAAGCGATACGGGCATCGGCATGAGCCCCGAATATCTGCCGCACATTTTTGACGCGTTCAGCCAGGAGGACTCCTCCTCAACGAGCAAATACGGAAGCACGGGACTCGGCTTGCCTATAACGAAGAGCATCGTTGAGCTCATGAACGGCACCATTGAGGTGGAAAGCGAAAAGGGCAAGGGCTCCACATTCACCGTTACGGTAACGCTCGGAGAATCAAAGAAGGGCAAAGAAAGAGGCGAAGGTGACAGCCTGAAACCCTCCGGTCTCAGCGTTCTTGTGATCGACGACGACCCCATCGCCCTCGAGCACGCGCAGATAGTATTAAAGCAGGCGGGCATCGTCTGCGAGACCGCGCCCACGGGCGAAAAGGGCATTGAGCTGGTGAAGCTTCGCCACGGACGCATGGACGACTACGACCTTTTGCTCATCGACTGGAAGATGCCCGGGATGGACGGCGTGGAGACGACCCGCCGCATACGCGAGATCGTCGGAAACGACACCCCCATAATAATACTTACGGCATACAACTGGGACGACGTGGCACAGGAGGCGAAAAAGGCCGGAGTTGACACGTTCGTTGCAAAGCCGCTGTTCGCGGGAAGCGTTATGGACGAATTCCGCGAGGCTTTCAATCTGAAAAGAGAGACGATCGCAGAGAACCGCGCCGACCTTCGCGGCCGCCGCGTGCTTTTGGCGGAGGATATGCCCGTCAACGCGGAGATAATCGCGATGGTGCTCGAAATGCGTGAAATAGAGTCGGAGTTTGCCGAGAACGGACGCATCGCGGTGGAGAAATTCATGGAGCACCCCGAAGGCTACTACGACGCCATACTTATGGATATGAGGATGCCCGAGATGGACGGTCTTGAGGCGACGAAGGCGATACGCGCGTCTTCTCACGGGGACGCGAAAACGATTCCGATAATAGCGCTTACGGCAAACGCCTTCGACGAGGACGTGCAGCGTTCCCTTCAGGCGGGACTGAACGCGCACCTTTCAAAGCCCGTGGAGCCGGATGATCTGTTTGAAACGCTGGAGACTCTTATAAAGGTGTAGATATATATTGTTTGCTTCGGCAGGGAGTGTAAAATCGATATGAACGGACAGCTTAACAAAAAAGGTCTGGACAGATATCTCTCGTCCTTTGACGTCTTTGCGATGGCCATAGGCGTTATGGTGGGATGGGGCGCGTTCGTTATGCCCGGCACCACCTTTCTGCCCATCGCGGGACCTGCGGGCACGCTTGCGGCTCTTGCCATAGGCGTAATTGCCATGCTCGTCATAGCCTCAAATTTCGCCTACCTTATGACGCACAGCCCGAGGACGGGAGGCGTGTATTCGTACACGAAGGAGGCCTTCGGGCGCGACCACGCGTTTTTGTCGTCATGGTTTTTATGTCTCTCATACCTTACGATAGTTTTTCTTAACGGCACGGCCCTTTTTATCGTCGTGAGAACGATCATGAACGGCGTTGCCGCGCCCGATATTTTCTATACGATATCGGGCAGCAGGATATACCTTGCGGAGGTGCTCATATCGGTGGTCGCGTTCCTTGCGATAGGCCTTCTTTTCATCTTTGCCAAGCCCTTCGTGCAGATGCTTTACAGGGTGCTGGCGGTCATACTCGTGCTGGGCGCGGCGATAACGGCCGCGGTGTGCATACCCCATGCTGTATCGGCAAACGTGCTCGGTTCCTTCGGAACGATGGGCCTGAACCGCGGATATGCCGTCTTTACCCTCGTGATCTTAGCCCCGTGGGCGTTCGTGGGCTTCGATACGGTATCGTTCGACACGGCTCACTTTAAATTTCCCATGAAAAACGTAAGAAAAATAATCTTCACGGGAATAATAGCGGCGGGCCTTATATACGCGGCCATGAGCGTTATAGGCGTGTCGTTCGTGCCCGACGGATACGATTCCTGGGGCGCGTATCTCGGAGCGCTCAGCGAGTTTCGGGGCATCGAGTCGGTGCCTACTTTTAATGCGGCGTACGAATATATGGGCAGGGGCGGCCTTGCGGTGATAGCGGTCACGGCTCTCGCCGCCATATTCACCGGCATAATAGGCGCGTTCCGCGCGGCAATGCGCGTGCTCTCCACAATGGCCGAGGATCACATCCTCTCCGAAAGATTCGCGCAGACTAAATACAGCATACTTTTCATAATGCTCATCTCCGTCGTGCTTTCCATGCTGGGCCGAAACACCCTCAACTGGTTTGTCGACCTTACGTCCTTCGGAGCTATCGTGGGCTTCGGATACACCTCCGCCGCGGCTTATAAGACGGGCAGGACGGAGGGGAACGCGCGGGCGAAGATCTTCGGCGCGGCGGGATTCGTCATTTCCGCGGCGTTCGGCGTCGTGCAGCTCGTGCCCCGTATGGCGGCGCTGGAGGCAATGGGGGGCGCGGCCTTCTTCCTTCTGGCTTTATGGTGCCTTCTCGGATTTATATTCTATATAAGAACGGTCAATGAAACGACGCTTGCGGAGTTTACGGGCATGTCCACCTCCGGCATAGTGCTTTTCTCCCTGCTTCTTTACTCCGCGCTCATGTGGATGGCAAAGCTTATTATGAAAAACGCGGGCGCAGAGGTAAAAACCACTCTGATATACGGCGGCATAATTCTTATGGTGGTGGTCTTCGTCGGCCTCGCCGTCATGATGTACATTCAGAACCTTGTAAGAAAAAAGCATGAGGTCATAGAGCGTGAAAAGATACGCGCCGTGGAGGGCAGTCTTGCGAAAAGCCAGTTCCTTTTTAACATGTCCCACGACATACGCACGCCGATGAACGCGATAATCGGCTACACGGGCCTTGCGATGAAGGAGCGCGACGCGGGGACCGTCCGCGAATACCTTGAAAAGATAGACGCGTCGAGCCGCCATCTTCTGGAGCTGATAAACGACGTGCTTGAAATGAGCCGCATTGAGAGCGGCACGGTGGAGCTTCAGTTCGTGCCCACGGACATCACGGAGCTGTTCGGGAGCATAAGAGAGCTGTTCTCAAATCAGATGGCACAGAAATCCCTCGACTTCTCCGTACACACGTCGCAGGTGCAGAACAGATTCGTGTGGTGCGACAAAAAGAACATGACCCGCGTGCTTCTGAACGTGGTGGGAAACGCATATAAATTCACGCCCGAGGGCGGCACGATAAACGTGTCCGTCTGGGAAACGGGCGGCGGCGGTAACGGATACGGCTCGTATGAGATGCGTGTCCGCGACAGCGGCATAGGCATGTCGAGCGAATTCGTTGAAAGGATGTTCAACGCCTTCGAGCGCGAGCGCACCAGCACCGACAGCGGCATCGAGGGCACGGGGCTCGGTCTTGCCATAACGAAGAGCATAGTCGACATAATGGGCGGCACGATAGAGGTGCTCACCTCACCGGGCAGCGGAACGGAAATAATCATCCGCGTAAAGCTGAAGCTGGCAAGCGAGAGCGATATGCCCGCATCGGAGGAGCCGCAGGACGGCGCCGCGGAGGATGACGACGTGGACTTCATAGGAAAGAGGCTTCTTTTGGTGGAGGACAACGTTATAAACATGGATATAGCAAGCATGATACTAAAAGAGCTCGGCTTCATAGTGGAGACGGCCGAAAACGGGCAGGCGGCCGTCGATATGGTCGCGTCATCCGAGCCGGGATATTACGACGCCGTGCTCATGGATATACAGATGCCCGTCATGGACGGATACAGCGCCACGAGGGCTATACGTGCGCTGGGGAACGGGGAGCTTTCGTCCGTTCCGATACTCGCCATGACGGCGAACGCCTTTGCCGAGGACGTTAAGGCGGCGCATGACGCGGGCATGCAGGC
>JAFOLN010000113.1 GCA_017419325.1 Clostridia bacterium | reverse complement strand
GGCACGGAAGGCGTGGCGCAGGGCGATGCGGTAAGCGGCGTTGTCGTAACCTTCTCGGACGGCGCGAAGATGGGCCTTCGCCATATAGAGAATATATGGAGAGCCACGGAGCTGGGCGGTTCGATTGCAGATTTCGGCAATAAGACGATAACGAACATCCGCTACATCACGCAAAGCGGCGTATATGATTACCCGGTTGACGTAACAATAGGCGAAATGGACGCATAACAGTAAATTTTTTTGGCAAAAAAGCGCATCGGAGCAAATCCGGTGCGCTTTTTCTTGCGTATACATACGTTTTATTGATATAATAAAAGAAAAAACGACAGGAATTCATATATATGAAAAGAAGCATGGTATTTTTAACGGTCTTCGCCCTGTTTTTCTGCATGCTGAACGTATCGTCGTTTGCGGCGGGGGAAATGCCGACGTCCCGGGAGGACGCGGATTATGACGGCTATCTCGTCTTTCTGGCCGACTCGACGGGCACGGCCGTGCTTGCGGAAACCTCGGACGAGCTTACATACGTTTCGGGCAATATATATAAGACTTACGACCGGGACTACGCCGCGCTGATGCTTGCCTGCGGGCAGGCCGAATATGTGGAGCCCGACTATATCGCGACGCTTTGCGATACTGTTGACGTGGGAGAATATGAGGATATCTCCTACGGCTGGCCGTATGTTGCTATGGAGGCGGACTATGCCGAGGACGCGGGGCTTGACGGCACGGGCGTGCGCATCGCCATAATTGACAGCGGCATTGACATGGACAACCCCGACCTTTCAGAGGCAAATATAGCGGAGGGCTACAACTACGTTGAAGGCACCTCCGAGATGACGGACGACGTATACCACGGCACGAAGGTGGCGCAGCTTATATGCGCCGACAAAAACGGCGCGGGGCTTACGGGCATGGCAAGAGGCGCCGAGATAGTGCCGCTTCGCTGCTTTTCAAGTACGTTCAGTCCCAATGCGTCACTGCTTATGACGATCATCGACGACGCCGTGAACGTATACGGCTGCGACGTTATAAACATGAGCTGGAGCCTTGATTCAAAGTCGGCGGCGCTGTACGGCGCAGTGGAGCGCGCCTACTCGAAGGGCGTGACGCTTGTGGCGGCGGCGGGCAATACGGATCAGTCAAGACCGCAGGGGAAACTTTTATACCCGGCGGCGTATGACCACGTTATCGGCGTGACCTCCGTAAACAGGAGCCTTTCATACGCGCTGACGGCACAGCATACCCTGGCGTGCAATGTATGCGCTCCGGGCGACTATATCAGGTTCATTAAAGAGGACGGAACCGGAGTGACGAGCAGCGGCACGTCCTTTGCGGCGCCATGTGTGACCGCGGTGGCGGCCGTGGTAAAGGGGCTTGCGCCGGGCATGAAGAATGCCGATGTTTATGAGCTTTTTACGGACCGCGCCCTCGACCTGGGCGATGAGGGCTATGACACGTATTACGGATACGGCTTCATCCGCTTCGACGCGCTTTTGGGCACCCATTGGGAAAAGGCGGCGAAAAGCACGGACGGCAGCATTATAATGTCGTCGTGGATAATAAGCCCCAGCGGGGGATATATACTGTCCGCCGCATATAACGAAGCGGGACGCATGACGGGCTCTCTTTCGTATGAGACGGACAAGGACTACGGCTTTGTTAAAAAGCTTATTGTGCCCGCCGAAAGCGACAGCGAGATAAAGCTTTTTTATCTTGACCGCGACGGCGCGCCCGTAACGGAGGCAGTTTCGCTGCCGATTCAATAGAAACTTATGCATTTGTTGACACTCAAAGTAAATTATAGTAATCTTATAATAGATAAAGCGTTTAACGCGCCATTTTCGTAAATCGGTGGGATGTGACGTTCATGGACAACACGGTCATAATACTGGGGGCGCGCGGCTCCGTTCCCGTAAGCGGCGAGGCTTTTCGGCGCTTCGGTGGCGCGACGACCTGCGTGCTCGTGAAGATGGCGGGACAATATATAATACTTGACTGCGGCACGGGAATGCTTAAGCTTCCCACCGAGGCGGCAAAGCAAAACACGCTTACCGTTATCATGTCGCATGCTCACGCGGATCACATTCTGGGGCTTGCCATGAGCCCGTATGCCATGACGGCGGGCGCGGCTCTTCACATATACGGCAAAAGCCGCATGGGGCTTCATATAAGGGAGCAGTTCGGGCGCGTTTTTTCGCCACCCGCATGGCCCATAGGCACGGACGGCCTGCCCGCGGATATATCGTTTCACGAGCTTAAGGACTGCTTTTATACGGGCAGCGTAAAAACAGAGACTAAAGAGGGCGTTCACCCCGGCGGTGTGTCGCTTATACGCCTTTCCTGCGAGGGGAAAAGCGTAGTATTCATGACCGACACCACGGTTACGGAGGAGAACATGCCCGAGTACGCGGAATTTGCAAAAAACTGCGATCTTCTTTTGTGCGACGGGCAGTACAGCGATGAACAATGGCGCACCCGCCGTGATTTCGGCCACAGCACCATCGTGCACGTGATAGAGCTTGTAATCACGCCCACAGATGGCTTCGGGCAGACGGATGTAAACGTTGAAGTCCAGCGCGTCCTCGTTCACGTTTTCCAGACTGATGTCGAAGACCTGGAAGCGGGTCTCCGGGGCAGGCTGCGTCTCTTCCGGCTGTTCCTCAACGGCCGGGATCTGCGCACCCTTCTTCAGACTCATTCTCGCATTCAAAGCGTCCTTTGCTCTCAATGCGTCTTTAATGTTCATGCG
>JAFOLN010000112.1 GCA_017419325.1 Clostridia bacterium | reverse complement strand
GTCGAAGGCGCCGCATTTTATGAAGCTTTCAACGGCGCGCTTGTTTATCTCTCGTCCGTTCATGCGCTCGCAGAAGTCGAGGAACGTGGTAAACGGGCCGTTCTTCTCGCGTTCGTTTATAAGGATGTCGATAAGCGACGCGCCTATATTCTTAACGGCCACAAGACCGAAGCGCACGTTGTCTCCGTCTATGGAAAAGCCCGCGCGGCTCTTGTTTATATCCGGCGGCAGCACCTTTACTCCGAAGCGCTTCGCCTCCGCGGTGTATTGGCTTATCTTGTCGCTGCTCTGAAGCGACGCGGTAAGCAGAGCCGCCATAAATTCCTTTGTGTGGCGGCATTTGAGATACGCCGTCTGATAAGCTATGAAGGCGTAGGCCGCCGCGTGGGATTTATTGAAGGCGTAGGACGCGAAGTCCATAAGCTCGTCGAATATGGATATGGCCGCGTCCCGCGGAACGCCG
Source organism: Clostridia bacterium (assembly GCA_017419325.1). Taxonomy (GTDB): domain Bacteria; phylum Bacillota; class Clostridia; order Oscillospirales; family RGIG577; genus RGIG577. Next base: position 2,529 of record JAFOLN010000112.1, on the reverse strand, counting down.
CGCCGTATCGCGCCTTCGACTATAACATTGCCGTTCTCATCGACGACGCCGTTTAAGAAGGCCTCGCGCTCCTTCGCCATTACGTCCGCTTTCTTTTTGCTCATGGCGCGGCGCACCATGTCGGCGCGTCCCAGGGAATAGCCGCCCAGCTTTCTTACTATCTGCATTACCTGCTCCTGATATACGACGCAGCCGTATGTAACGTCAAGTATGCTTTTAAGGCTCTCATGCTTGTAGCGCACCTTCGAGGGGTCGTTCTTCCATTGGATGTAGCGCGGTATCGACTCCATCGGGCCGGGGCGGTAAAGGGAAATTACGGCTATGATATCCTCTATGCTTCGCGGCTTTAATCCCTTTAAGACCTGCTTCATGCCGCCGCTTTCAAGCTGGAACACGCCGTCCGTATTGCCGCTCGTTATAAAGTCGTATACTTCCCTGTCGTCGTAATCTATTTTATCAAGGTCGAAACCGGGGTCGCTCTGCTTTATCATTTTTACGGCGTCGTAAATTATGGTAAGCGTGCGAAGGCCCAAAAAGTCCATCTTAAGAAGGCCGAGATTTTCAATGGTCTTCATGGGAAACTGGGTGACCACCGACTCGTCGTTCAGGGCAAGCGGCACGAACTCGTCGAGCGGGCTGCTTGCGATAACTATGCCCGCCGCGTGGGTTGAGGCGTGGCGCGGCATGCCCTCAAGGCGGCGCGACATATCTATGATGCGCCTTACGTTTATGTCGCTTTTATACCGCTCGGCAAGCTCCGGCGATTTTGTAAGCGCCTTGTCTATCGTTATGCCAAGCTCGTTAGGCACAAGCTTCGCCACCGCGTCCGTTTCGGCGTATGAGATGTTGAGCGCGCGTCCCACGTCGCGTATGGCCGCTTTTGCCGCCATCGTACCGAAGGTGATTATCTGCGCCACATGATCCTCGCCGTACTTTCGCACGACGTAATCTATGACCTTCTGCCGCTTCTCATAGCAGAAGTCGATGTCGATATCGGGCATCGTTATGCGCTCGGGATTTAAAAAACGCTCGAAAAGCAGGTTGTACTTTATGGGGTCGATGCTCGTTATATAAAGGCAGTATGAAACGATGCTGCCCGCCGCGCTGCCTCGTCCGGGGCCTACGGGTATGTCGTGCTCGCGGGCGTACCTTACGAAGTCATGCACTATAAGGAAATAATCGACGAAGCCCATGCTCTTTATCGTCGAAAGCTCGTATTCAAGCCGCTCACAATGGCTCTGCCAGTCATCGTAGCGGACCTTTAAGCCCTCGTAACAGAGGCGTTTCAGCGCTTCGTAATTCTCTTTTTCATTGCCGTCTCCGAACTTCGGCAGGTGCCTTGTCGAGAAGTCGAACTCCACATTGCACATATCGGCAATCTTTTTCGTGTTCTCTATCGCCTCGGGGGCATATGAAAAAAGCTCTGCCATTTCCTCGGAGCTTTTAACGTAAAATTCATTGTTGTCAAAGCCCATCTTGTTGGGGTCGTCCACCGTTTTGCCCATCTGTATGCACATAAGCACGTTGTGCGCCTCAAAGTCGCGGGGCGTGATGTAATGGGCGTCGTTCGTTGCGACGAGCGGTATGCCCGTCTCGCGGGACATGCGCAAAAGCGCCTCGTTTACGGCCTTTTGCTCCTCTATTCGGTGATCCTGCATCTCAAGAAAGAAATTGCCGCTTCCGAATATCTCGTTATATGTAAGAGCCGCCTCCTTCGCCGCCTCGTAGTCGCCCGCTGTTATGGTTCGGGCTATCTTTCCCGCAAGGCAGGCCGACATTGCGATAAGACCCTCGCTGTGGGCACGAAGGAGCTGCTCGTCGGCGCGGGGCTTTCTGTAAAAGCCCTCCGTATATGCGGCGGAAACTATCTTAATCAGGTTCTTATACCCTGTTTCGTTCTTCGCAAGCAGGATAAAATGATAATATTCCGAGTCGTACTCGCTCATTTTGTCAAAGCGCGTCCTTTTGGCAAGGTATATCTCACAGCCTATTATGGGCTTTACGCCCTCGGCCTTTGCCGCGTTGTAAAAGTCTATAACGCCGTACATATTGCCGTGGTCGGTTATGGCAACGGCACTCTGGCCAAGCTCTTTTACCCGCTTCATAAGCTCGCCTATCTTGCATGCGCCGTCAAGGAGGCTGTATTCCGTATGAAGATGAAGATGTACAAAATCAGGCATTATATCACCTCACGTTCTCGATAACTCAACTATCTTTTTGAGCCTGTGATTTACGCCGCTTCTTGAAAGCGGCGGATTAAGACTTTCGCCAAGCTGGGCAAGCGACATGTCGGGGTTCTGTATCCTCAGATTCGCAAGCTCCCGAAGATGCGCGGGCAAAAACTCAAACCCCTTTTCCCGCTTTATCTTTTCTATCGCCTCTCTCTGTTCCGCGGAGGCGGAGGCCGTCTTCATAAGATTTGCCGTTTCAAAATTCACGCGGCGGTTTATGTCGTTTCGCACCTCTTTTATCACCTTTGCCTCCATAAGCCTAAGCGACGCCGCCGAAGCGCCCAGCATATTTAAAAAT
>JAFOLN010000111.1 GCA_017419325.1 Clostridia bacterium | reverse complement strand
GGCATAAAGTAGAACATATAATATTTAAAAGACATAAAAAGGTCTCCGAAAGGTTTTTCGGAGACCTTTTTTGGGGATGTATGGTTTATATTACAGAAGGTTTTTCTTTTACTTTAACTTCACTTACATCAGAGAGCTTCGCCGACTTCTCTCCAGTACTTAGCCTTTGCGCTCTTGGAGAGCTTGAAGCCGATGGTAAGAACGATTATGCCGACTACGTAGCAGCAGGAGTTGAATATGAACGAACCCATGTAGGAGCCTGCAGCCTGAATGAATACGCCGTGCAGCGTGTAGGTGAAGCCAGTACCGAGGCTCATTGCCATGAACGCTATCGGATAAAGCGTCGAGTAGGAGCGCATACCGTACATATCACGAACGAGCTGCGGAGGCATAAGCTGAGTCATTGCGATACCTACGCCGAAGAGGAAGCATGCAATGGCAACAACGCTGTAGCTTGCGGTACCCGCAACGATGAGGATTATCATAGCTATAAGCGGTACAACGGAGCAAACAATAGCCGTCTTCATGATACCGAACTTACTGTCGCTCATTCTGCCCTCAACGATCTTGAAGATGGAGGACGAGATCATGCCTATCGTGGTAAGCGTAGCCGCCTTAACAGGGTCGAAGCCGCTGGTAACGCCGAGGTTTACCCCGTGCTGATTGAAGCCCGTGCAGAACGAGTTGGTAACAACGAAAAGAAGTATCAGCCAGAAGGTAGCCGTCCTGAACGCGTATTTTGCGGGGATGCCGGGGAATTCCTTTATCTCCACCTGGTCCTTTACGTCCTTCATTTCCTCTGATTCGCTGATGCCGTAGGGTCTTAAGCCTACGTCGCTGGGCTTGCCCGCAACGAACAGCAGCGCAAGTACAACGTATATAAGACCGATGCATGCCGCGATGCGGTAGGTGTAGCGCCAGCCGTGTGCAACGGAGAGGCTTGCGAACAGCGGGTTGAATATAGCGCCCGCAACCGAGGTGAAAACGTAGGATATACCCATAACCAGGTTTCTGTGCTTTATGAACCAGTTGTTTATAAGCAGCGGGATTATATTAAGAGCACAGAAGGCAAGCGACGTACCGATAATGAACGTGCATATGTAAAGATGCCATACCTGCGTAACGGTGCTTAACAGGAAAAGACCTATGCACACGCCGAGACCGCCGATAACGGTTACGACCTTCGTGTTGAACCTTGAAAGCACCTTTGCGCCTACAAAGTAGAACGCCATTGTTGACCATGCGGACACGGTCATGAATATGGATACCTGGGACGTAGCCCAGCCGGTATCCTGAACGATGAAGGGCAGGAAAACGCCGTAAGTGTTGCTTGCGAGTCCTACGCCGCAGAGTGAAGCGGCACAGCATACCACAAGTATCAGCCAATGGCGTATTGATTTATCGCTGCCGAGTTGTTTTGTTTCAGCCATTGTTAAACTCCTTCCTTAATAACGATATACCTTATAAATGCCGGACATTTTTTACTTCAGCGAGTCTGCAAGCAGCGCCTTTATCTCTTCGATGGTGGGCGGATGCGGGCAGGTCTTACTGGACGGATTCGTGCGGATGCGCTCGGCGATCTCGTCGGTAACAAGACCCTCGTAAGTTACGCCGAAGTCGGATACCTTCTTAACGCCCAGCTTCTTATTCATGTCTCTTATTGCATCGCCTACGATGCGGCCTGCAGCCTCATCGGAAGTGCCCTCGGGAATCTCAATACCCATAGCCTCGGCTATCATCTGAATCTTTTCGGGCTTATCCTTTGCGGCAAATTCCACGGTAGCGGGAAGAACCGCAGCGCAGCAGTTGCCGTGAGGCACCTGATGGTATACGGCGCCGATTATCTCCGCGGCGCTGTGGCCGATGTGAAGACCGCAGTTCGTGAAGGCAACGCCTGCCAGAGCGGCGGCGTGAGCCATCTTTGTGCGTGCCTTTAAGTTGGTCGGCTCCTTTGCCGCAACGGGGAGCCACTTGACTATCGTTCTTATGGCTTCCATTGCGAAAGAGTCGCCCATGGGGCCCTGAATGAGGTTCGTCATTGCTTCGATTGCGTGGGCCATCGCGTCCATGCCGGCGGATACCGTAAGACCGTAGGGCATTCCCGTGAGTATGTCGGGGTCGATGAGAGCCAGACGCTTTGAATGAGTGAGCTTCGGCCATATAGCGCGCTTTTCGCCCTTGCCGCCGTCCATGGTGATGGTGCCCATACCGGTCATTTCACTGCCGGTGCCGGAGGTGGTGGGGATAGCTATGAACGCAACGCCGGGCTCAGGCTGAATGTCGCCTGCGCGTCCCGTTATCTGACCGAAGTAGCGGCTTAACGGAGGCGGGTTGTTCATGAGCAGGTCGATGCCCTTCGCCGTGTCGATGGCGCTGCCGCCGCCGATACCGATGATGCCGTCAACCTTTTCCTTGTGAGCAAGCGCGCTGCCCTCTTCGCAGAGCTGGTCATGGGGGTTGGGAAGAACCTTGTCAAAGCTTACCCACTTGATGCCGGCAGCTTCGAGGGAATCCGTAACCTTGTCGACGATGCCAAGCTCTTTTAAATTCTTATCGTGTACGATAATGACCTTTGTCGCGCCCATTTTCTTGATTCGTTCACCGACGAATGAAATGTAGCCCGACCCTTCCATTATAGGGACAAGGTACTCAAACAGTTTGGGATCGTAATACATAATGCATTCCTCCGTTTTTTATTATTTAAAGGTCGAAAATCAAATATACTTCGAAAAATTCCGTATCTGAATTATTCTTTACGGGAAAGAGTCGGAATATAATTCATCCTGACCTTTAGTTACGAACCTGAGGTTCATCATCCTCTTCACGCTGACGGTAATAAGCTAAAACTCGAAGAAGGAGAATCTAACAGGGTTGTGAAATAATACTTTTTAGCAAAAAGCCGTCCAACGTGCTTTTAAGAGTGACTTTATTCTACTACAGCATTAAAGATATGTCAATATGCTGAAAAAAATAACCCAAACTACTACTCGAATTTAGTTAGTTTGACATATAACAAACAATCAAAGTGTTGAAAGATAAACATTTAGCCGAAAAAATGTTGTGCTTAACAATAAAAGGGTAAAAAACGAATATACACCCAAATAGAAAAAAGAAGAAATGAAAAATAATAGAAAAAAATCAGTTCAGAACTAAATAGCGCTGTATATTAGTACTAAAAAATAGAAATTAAGAAATAATATTGCTGCGCGCAAGAATTTTTCATACTGCGGGGCGTGCTTGTAAACCAACGGTCGATTGTGTCACGCCCGCGGGAGTGTTATCATAAACATAAAAGAGGTGATGGCTTTGAATCAGACTACCCTGGGTTCCACGATACGGTACTTAAGAAAGAAGCACGGCCTTACACAGGCAATGCTTGCCGAACGGCTGAATGTCACCGACAAGGCCGTTTCAAAATGGGAAAGGGATCTGTCGTATCCCGATATAACGCTTCTGCCAAAGCTTTCGGCGGAGCTTGAGGTCACGCTTGAGGATCTTTTAAAGGAATATATAGACAACGAAAAGCCGCGAAAGCTTTATCGCATATTTGAAATGTCCCACGATGTGCGCACCCCGCTCCATATCATATTGGGCTGTGCGGATATGGCCATAACGTACCGCGACGACCCGAAGCGGCTCACGCGGTATCTTAAGAATATCCGCATATCGGGCGAGTATCTTCTCGGCGCGATAGAGCGCATAGCGGACGCAGTGTCATGTGACGAAGGCGGAATAAACAAACGGCGGCGCATGCCCTCGGGAGGAGAATGCAGCGCCTGTGATCTTACCGGCAGGCGCATACTCGTTGCGGAGGATATGGCGGTGAACCGTGAGATAGCCCTTGAGCTTTTAAAGCAGACGGGCGCAAAGACGGAATTTGCCGTTAACGGCGCGGACTGCGTCGAAAAGGTGAAAAACGCCCCGGCCGGTCATTACGACATGATACTTATGGATATAAAAATGCCCGTAATGGACGGCATCGAGGCTACGCGCCTTATCCGCGCGCTTCCCGACGCCGACAGGGCGGGGGTGCCCATAGTGGCAATGACGGCGAACGTGACGGCGAGGGACAGAAACGCCGCGTTTTCGTCGGGCATGAACGGCTTTGTAGCAAAGCCCGTGGATACCGGCGACCTGTTTTCTGAGATAAAGAGGCTCCTGTAAAAATTAGATAAAAAGAGGGACCCGAAGGAGGCGTTTCGTAAAGAAACCGCCTCCTTCGGGCTTTTTTTGAAGCATTGCCGAAGTTTATGCGGGTCAGACGGCTGAATGACGACTATGAAAACGCAGACAGAATCGAAAACGGAGACAAAGCGCCTGGGGCGGTCTTTAATGCGACGACCGCAAAAGTCACGGATACGTCTTCATAAAAAGAGGCTTTCCGTAAAGCTTATTTCGGAACGGTTCGGGAT
>JAFOLN010000110.1 GCA_017419325.1 Clostridia bacterium | reverse complement strand
TCTTTTAGCACGACGTCGCCCGAGGTGCCGAGTATATCTGACAGGAGCAGCTCGTTTCCGTCCCAATCAACGTTGAGAGGCTCGTCAAGGGAGATCTCGCGGCTTAAGTGGGAGTTTTTCCGAAGGAACATGAGTATCTCGTTTTCAACGCATCGTGAGGCGTAGGTGGCAAGCTTGATGTTTCTGCGGGGGTCAAAGGTGTTTATGGCCTTTATAAGCCCTATGGTGCCCGTTGAAATAAGGTCCTCTATTCCTACGCCCGTGTTTTCAAACTTTCTCGCTATGTATACGACGAGCCGGAGATTATGCTCTATGAGCATTCTGCGGCCGCGGGGCGGGTCGCTCTTTAAAAGCTCTACGGCAAGCGCCTCCTCGGACGGTGACAGCGGAGCGGGAAGCGTATCGCTGCCGCCTATGTAGAATACGGCTTCGCGGCCGAGGTTTTTAAGCCAAAGCGCTATGTTTTTTAATATCTTTATCATTTTATGCCTCCGGATATCCTTTTAAAAACGCGTCGGGGTTCACAAGCGCGTTTATGCTGCCGTCTGAGCTTAAGCTTTCGCGGCTTACGGCAACGGGCACCTTCTCTCTTTTTATCTCTTCCCGTTTAATATAATATGTTGCCTCATCTATAAAAAATGCGGGTATGAGCGCATTTTTTGTGCCAAGCGACGTATACGGCAAAAATATAACGCCAAACGACGGCGAACGGTTCCCTATATCGGAAAGCGCCGCCATGTCATCTTCTTCGAGCATATCAGACAGCGCAGAAAGCTCGCATATAAGAACGGGCTTTTGTTCCGAAGGGGTTTTAAGCAGATTCCCGCTGTCGCACATGGCGCGAAGCATACAGCTTTTTTGCCCCATGGAAAGGCGCACATCTATGACGCTCCCCCGAATGCAGGCGTGCCTTTTGAAGACGTACAGCGCGTAATTAAGAAGGATATACGACACGGCGCACGCCGCGAGAAGCACCGGAAGCGAAAGCCTCGGATAAAAGACGCCGTTGTTCTCTATTACCCTTTCGGCCCTGTTAAGCGGCGTAAGGAAGAAAAGCGCGAACGCGGCGCCGCCGAACATGAAGCTTACTGCAAGAAAGGCCGCCGTGCATTTTATAAGGCGCCCCATGCCCTTAAATCCGAAGGCGGCCGCCGCGATGGACACGGCGAACAAAAGCTTAAGCCCCACCCATTCGGCCATCGAGAACACGGGAAAGAATATGCATACGGAATACGCGCCTCCCAGCGCCGCCGCCGCTGCCGTGCGCCCGTGGGACACTTTTTGGGAAAGAAGCCTTGCGGTGCATAATATCATGGCGCAGTTTATTATGAAATTAGTAAAAAACAGCACGTCGATGTATACGATACGGGTCTGTGTCATAGCCTGCCTCAAGTCATAAATGTTTTACACAGCCATTATTTTACAACGAACCTTGAGTAAAAAATGTCATATGATGATATATGAAAAAGTCTCCCCGTATATGAAAAAACCGTACAAAGTGCGGCGACCGGAAGCATGTGACCTATGTACGAATATCATCGCCAGGATGATTTTTGAACGGGCAAAAATGACGATGCTCCCCCTATGATGACAGCGCGGCTGCCCGGCACTGTCTCTCATAGGGGGAGCATCTCTGTTATTTGAACCGAAAGCTGTTTTCTGCTCAGGTCAGATCAATCTTCTCCGCGGCGCATTGGGGCTTGAAGCCGGTCTTGTCCAACCAGAGGATGGTGACCCGGCCCGCACCGCTTTTCACAACGTTCTCGGTCTTCCCGGCCTTGGTGACGAACACGGAGCCAAGGAACTTCCCCTCCGCGGTGTAGGAAGCCACCACCACCGGGGCGGTGTCCTTGACGGCGGAGGTCACGGTGATGGACTTTTCGGTCTTGTCAAAGCTCCACACGGGGTTTGTGAGGGTCACCTTGCCGTTGGAGACCTCGACCTCGATGTCCTTTGCGTTCTTCGCGTCCTGCACGTCCTTGCCGGTTATCCGCACGGGTATCTCCCCGGCGGCGGCTCCGGAGGGTATCCTGAAGGTCAGGGTGAAAAACACTCCGGTGCCTTTGAAATCTGTCTTTGCCAGATGATCGCCGAAGGCGATACGGTAGCTGCCGCTGTTTTTAACGGGGGCGCTGCCGTTATTGGGGGC
>JAFOLN010000109.1 GCA_017419325.1 Clostridia bacterium | reverse complement strand
TAATACGTCCGAAAAAAAGCACCCGCACGTCATTGCGGATGCAAAAAAAAAGAGGGGCGCGCGCGTCCCTCTTTTTTTGGTTCTATTTCAGCTTTATTATCCTCTCCACGGCTTCCTTTATGCGGCCGCGGTCGCCGAAGGCGGTAAGGCGAAGGTAGCCCTCGCCGTTTTTGCCGAAGCCCGCGCCGGGGGTGCCGACCACGTTCGCTTTATTCAAAAGCAGGTCGAAATATTCCCACGAGGTCATCCCGCCGGGGCATTTAAGCCATATATACGGCGAATGGACGCCGCCCGAGAAGGCGATGCCGGCGCGCCCGAGCGCGTCCGCGATGATTCGCGCGTTCTCCTTATAATAGGCGATATTTTCCTTTATCTCACGCTGTCCCGCATCGGTGAATACGGCCTCGGCGCCGCGCTGTACGATATAGGGCACGCCGTTGAACTTCGTGGTCTGGCGGCGTAACCACATCTTCCTCAGCGGCTTCCCGCCCCGGATAAGCGCTTCGGGCACTACCGTATAGCCGCAGCGCGTGCCCGTAAAGCCCGCCGTCTTTGAAAGTGAGCAGACCTCCACGGCGCAGGTGCGCGCGCCCTCTATTTCGTATATGGAATGGGGCAGGCTGTCGTCGGAGATGAAGGCCTCGTATGCCGCGTCGAAAAGGATGACGGCGCCGCACGCGTTCGCCCAGTCCACCCATTTTTTCAGCCCCTCGCGGTCGTATACCGCGCCCGTGGGGTTGTTGGGCGAACAGATGTATACAATGTCGCCTTTGGTGTTTTCATCGGGGAGCGGCAGAAAGCCGTTTTCCTCGTTCGCGTTAAGAAAAGCGATTTTTCGCCCGGCCAGTATGTTCGTGTCCACGTATACGGGGTACACGGGGTCGGGTATAAGGGCGGTGTTGTCGGTGGAAAACAAATCAAGCATGTTGCCAAGGTCGCTTTTTGCGCCGTCCGAGATGAATATCTCGGAAATGTCAAGCGCCACGCCGCGCTTTTTATAATAGTCCGCTATGGCCTCCTGCAAAAACGAGTAGCCCTGCTCGTCGCCGTATCCGCGAAACGTCTCTTTTTTGCCCATTTCGAGCGTCGCCTTCACCATGGCGTCAACGACGCTTTTGCACAGCGGGAGCGTCACGTCTCCGATGCCGAGACGTATAACGTCCGCGTCGGGATGCGACGCCTTATATTCGTTTACCTTTCTTGCGATATCGGAAAAAAGGTAGTTTTCCTTCAGATTACCGTAGTTCTCGTTTATCCTCACGGCTTCTCTATGCCTCCGTAGCGCACGATGGGTTCGAGCTTATGGAGGCTTCTTTTGTGGTAACGCTCGATAGTCGCGCGGTCCTTTTCGTTTGCTTCACCTGTCGTTATGAACCTGTCTATGGCCGCGTAGGTCACGCCCATGTCCTTTTCGTCGGTCTGGCCGTCGTAGAGTCCCGCGGAGGGGGCCTTCTCTATGATGGAAAGCGGAGCTTCAAGGTATCTTAAGAACTCGAACACCTCCGTCGCCGTAAGGTCGAATATCACGTTGAAGTCGTGGGCGCCGTCGCCCCACTTCGTAAAGTAGCCCATGTACGCCTCGCTGCGGTTGCCCGTGCCGGCCACAAGCCTGCCCTCGGACTGGCCTATGGCGTAGAGCGTTGCCATGCGAAGGCGGGGAGCTATATTGGATATCGCCTCGGGCGAAAGCTCGCTTACCTTCGACGCGCCCTTTATTATCTCCTCACGCGCCGCCGTTAAGTCAACGGTGCGGTTCTCAATACCGAACTTCTTTGCAACGGCGTTGGCGTCATCGGTGTCGCTGCCGTAATTCTGCTTCGAGGCGCAGGGCATTATTATGCCCACGGTGTTCTCGCAGGCCATCTTGCAGATTATGCCCACGAGAGCGGAATCCTTGCCTCCGGAATTTCCGAAGATTATGCCCTTCGCACCCGTTTTCTTAAGTAAATCGCGTACAAACTGTATGCGGTTTTCAAGCTCAGCCTTATAGTCGCGCATGATTTTCCTCCTTATGCTCTGTTTTTATATCTCTGTCGTGCCCTCGAATACCTTCTTCGCGTCGCCCGTCATGTATACGGCGTCGTCGGTGTAGCGGATGTGAAGCTCGCCGCCGAGAAGTATTACTCTTATGTCGCGCTCACGGTCGCAGTGCCCGTTCAAAACAGCCGCAACTGCCGCCGCGCACGCTCCCGTGCCGCAGGCCAGCGTTTCGCCGCTTCCGCGCTCCCAGACGCGCATCTTCAGGACGTTATCGCCCGCTATCTGTATAAATTCGGTGTTGACGCGCTCCGGGAAGAGGGTGTCGTACTCGAATTTCGGGCCGATCTTTTCAAGGTCGAGCCCCTCAACGTCGTCAACGAACACTACGCAGTGGGGGTTGCCCATGGATACGCACGTTATGTCATACGGCGTGCCGCCTATGATGACGTGGCGGCCTATGACGCTTTCGCCGTCCAGCAGTACGGGTATCTTTTCGGGCGAAAGCTCGGCGCGTCCCATGTCAACTACGGCCTTCATTACGCGGTCGTTCTGCGTTATGACTTTTATCTTCTT
>JAFOLN010000108.1 GCA_017419325.1 Clostridia bacterium | reverse complement strand
GTCGACCGCGACCTGTTTGCAAGCTGCGAGAACATTGAGAGCGTTACCTTCGGAGAAGGCATAACGAGCATCGGAAACGAGATGTTCAGATGGCAGCATAAGCTTTCGTATGTATCGCTCCCCTCGACCCTTAAGACCATAGGGGGCGGCGCTTTTGAGGATACGGCCATAACAAAAATAGAACTCCCCGACGGTCTTGCCGAAATCGGAAACGGCGCATTCGAAGGCTGCAAAAATCTGCAGGCGGCAGTTATTCCGTCATCCGTTACGCAGGAGGGCCTTGGCGAAAATATTTTCAGAGACTGCACAAGCCTTAAGTCCCTCGTAGTTGAGGGAGACATAACTTATCTAAAGGGTGCAATTAACGGCTGCACGGCCCTTGAGACCGTGACGCTTCCCAATACGCTCACCTCTCTTTCCGCGTCCACCTTTGACAATATGCCGCTTCTTCGCCGCGTTGACATAGCCGAGGGCGGCGAAAGATATTTTTCCGCTGACGGCGTTGTATACGGAAAGGACGGCTCAAAACAAACAATCGTATACTATCCCGCAATGCGCGAGGGCGATACGTATGAGCTTCTTTCGGGCACAACGGGCTTTGACTGCTCATTTAAGGATCATCCCTATCTTAAAAAGCTCGTTCTCCCCGAGTCTATGACGAGGCTTGAAACATACAGCACGTACCCCACCGGATTTTCGGCAAATACGATAACGGAGCTTGTGCTGCCCGATACGCTGACTTCTTTAACCTCGCTGAGGGGCTTAAGCGCGCTCGAGTCGCTCACCGTTCCGTCGGGCGTAACGAGCATCAGCACCTCCGCGCTGAAGGACTGCGAATCCTTAAAGGAGATAACCTTCTCCAATAAGCTTACGTCAATATCGGCGGGCACGGACGTACAGCTTCCCGCGCTTGAAACGGTAACGTTCGCTTCGCGTCCTCCGCAGACAAGCGATCCCGCCGCCCTGTTCTCCGGCGGCAAGGCCGTAACGATACGGTATCCGGCCTATCTTGAGAAGCTTTGGACAGGCGGCGCATGGGAGGAGGCGTATACGCTTGAGCCCTATGAAGTGACCGGCATTATTGCCGAGGGCGACTGGGGCGGCGACGAGACATCGGGTACCGTGAGCGACGTGCTTCACTGGAGCGTGGACGCCTCGGGCGTGCTCACGATATCGGGCACGGGAACGATGAAGAACGCCGAGCTCCACAGGTTCACGCCGTGGTACGCATGGCGCGATATCATAACCTCAGTCGTTGTAAAGGAGGGCGTGACCACGATCGGCGAATACGCCTTCTGGGGACTTGAAAACGCTGCGAGCATCGAGCTTCCCGACGGACTTACAACGATAAACAACTCCGCATTTGACCGCTGCACGGCGCTTCGGGAAATAAACTTTCCCGCTTCCGTTACGCTGATAAAAAGCCTTCCCTCCGACAGCCCCGACGTTACGGGCATTGTGGACGAGATGACGTACGCGCACATCGTGCTGCTTGAAGAGGGCATGAACATACAGCTTTCGGGACGGCGCGCGGAGATTACGACCGTATACATAAAGCCCGTGGGCGAGGGACGCAGCGACGCGCAGGTGGAGGAGGAAATAAGACAGGCCATCGCGCCGAACCGCCGCGTCGTTCTTGCGGACGGCGTTTATATGCTCCAAAGAACGCTGACCATTCAGAGGGTATACGACTTTTCGCTTGAGGCCGAGCATCCCGGCAAGGCTGAGCTGGTGCTTACAAACAGGACCGCGACCGTTGTAAACGTTTCTCCGTCGTATTACGGCCCGCCTCCGGCAGGCTGCTGGTTCGTAAACGTGGACGGCATCATCATGGGCCATCAGTCGGCGTCGAGCGACGCCAGCTGCGAGGGCGAAGCATACGTGTTCCAGGGCGGGACCGCGCACAATCTCACCGTCAGCCGCTGCGATCTGTGGGGCTGCGGCGTTATAGGCTTCGTATTCACCAATTGCGAAGACGTTACGGTGAGCGATACGGTCGTGCGGGACTGCATGAAGTCCGCCGTATACTCAGCGAACAGCGAAGTGACGTTTTCCCGCTGCGTCTTCAGCGGCAACTCGTATTTCCGCTACAGCGGCAAGGAAGCAGGTCAGGCGTATGACCAGACGTGCTTTATGGCACAAGACTATTTAGCTGATGAAAAGCACGCGTTCATCGTGGAGGACTCACAGTTTTTCAATAACTATTCCTTCGCGCTGTTAAATTCGGCAAGCGAATATACCGAGGCGGACGTGTTCAAAAACTGCACCTTCCATGACAACGCATGGCAGGGCGGCACGCCTAAGGATTACGGCATATGTGTGGGCGGCCTTACGTGGCAGGTCACGGATGACGGCACGCTCGTTATAGGAAAGCCCATCGCGCTTTCCGACGGCTCGTCCATAGAGAGCACAGGCTCATCACTCCCGGATTACAGCAAGTGGAGCCTGCCGTGGAAGAAGCTTCTTTCCCGCATAAGCGCGGCAGATGTGCCGAGCGGCGCGAAAATGAATCTGTCGCGCACGCCCCGCACCGTCAGCGTTACGTACAGCGACGTCCCGGCGGGCACGTACAGGGCGGCCATCGCCGTATACAACGATGAGGGACGTCTCGAGGGCTTCTCGGTAGACGCCGTGACCATAGGAAGCGACCGCACCGTGACGTTCGACGCGCCCGCAACGGTCGGCACCGGCTCCTGCGCGGTTATGCTCCTTGACGAAGGCGATTTCGTCCCCGAGACGGAGGCCCTGCGAATAGAAATATCACATTAAAACATAATGACCGCCCTGCCTCGTTTAAAGGCAGGGCGGTCTTATAATCTCTGTAAGCCAAGCGGTTTAAATAAACAGCTTTGCTTCCTTCCGCTCGGAAAAGTTCTTCTCTATCATCCTTATATGGGACAAAAGCTCCGCGTCGTCGAAATACAGCGCGCCTCGGGGACACGCTCTTACGCAGGCCATGCACTTTATGCATACGCCGCGAAACGCGGGATATGCGTCCATGGAGACACTCCCCTCGGGGCATACGTTTTCGCACACGCCGCAGCGCGTACACATATCCTCTCGCACCTTCGGCACGGCTTTAAGGAACCTTGCGGGCCCGCCGTCCTCCTTTAGCGGCGTATAATACGACTTTGGCCTCTCTTCGCCCGGCACCGCCGCGGGCACTGTATCCCCGCCGCTTTCAAGCCTCAGGGCTATCATCCCTGCAAACCGCTCCAGCGCCTCCATATCGGCCTCGTCGGGTCGGCCGGCGGCCAGCGTATCGGAGAAGGCGTGGCGCGCCGGGGCGGCTATGGCCGCTATGGGCAAACATCCGCCGTCCTTTATAACGGCGCACATCTCCGAAAGCGTGTCGCCGAAGCTTCGGTTCCCGTATACCGCAAGGGCGACAACATACGCGCCGCGTCCCTTTATCGCGGTCTTAACGTATTCGAGCGTCCTGTTCGGTATTCTGCCCGCGTATACGGGCGTCGCCCATACGATAAGCTCGTCTTTTGAAAAATCAAAGCCCCTCTCCCGCTCCCCCGGAAGCGTATAGGAGGCCGCTTCATACGGCACAGAGAGCCGCTTCGCAAGGAATGCGGCCAGATGCAGGGCCGCCTTTTTCGTCGTGCCCGTCGGGCTGAAATATACGGCCCGCACTTTTTTAAAACGCATAATTTATCCCCGCCTGTCAGTCGCTTACGTCGGCGTCAAGAAGTATCTGTACCTTGTAGTCGGGGTAAGCCTTCTCTATTTCGTCAAACACAGTTCTGTAAAGCGTCTTTCTGTCCTTTACGGCGAAGTCGATTACAAGATCGAAGGTCAGCGTCTTTTCCGCCTCGTTCAAGTAAAAGCCGTGTATCTGAAGCACCCCGTCGTGAGCCATTACGGTCTTTCTTATCTCGTTTCGTATGTTCACCGCGTTTTCGTTCTGCGTATTCATGGAATATACGCCCACTGCCGCCATGATGACGTGGTGCTTTTTATATACCTCGTAGGAAATCCTTCGGGTAAGCTCGTCTATATCCGCGGCGTTCATCGTGTCGTCCACCTCGATATGGACGGAGCAGATGTGGGTCTCGGGGCCGTAGTTGTTCATTATTAGGTCATACGCCCCGTGTACCTCGTCAAAGGAGGCCACCGTCTTTTTTATCTCCCGCGAAAGCTCGCTCTGGGCTCGTTCGCCAAGTATCTGACTTATGGTGCTTCGAAGCATCTCTATGCCCGACTTTATTATGAACGCCGAGATGACCGCGCCGAGCCATGCCTCAAGCGACAGCCCCGTAAATATATAAATGGCCGCCGCCGCAAGCGTGGACGCCGATATTATGGAATCGAGCAGCGCGTCCGCGCCGGAGTTTACGAGCGACTCCGAGTTCACCCGTTTGCCCGTGCGCTTTACATAAAGCCCCAGCGCCACCTTCGCGCCAACGGCCACGGCGACGATTATCAGCGAAAGCGCGCCGTAATCGGGAGGCTCGGGCGATATTATCTTCTTTATCGACTCCACAAGGGACGTAATGCCCGCGTAAAGCACGATAACGGAGATTATCATGGCGCTCAAGTATTCTATCCTGCCGTAGCCGAAGGGGTGCTTTTTGTCGGGCGCCTTGCCCGACAGCTTCGTGCCCACTATGGTTATGACGGACGAGAGCGCGTCGCTTAAGTTGTTCACCGCGTCAAGCGTTATGGCGATGGAGTTTGACATAATGCCCGCCAGCGCCTTGAACGCCGCAAGCAGCACATTTACAACGATTCCGGTGACGCTCGTTTTTATAATGGTCTTTTCACGTGAATTCTGTTCCATTTCCCTTTTTAAATAAATGCCTATCCTACTATCTTCTTTGCGAACTCGGCCGCCGCCTTCAGGTCGGCTTCGTTGGGTCTGCCCTTATGCATCATACCGAAGGAGCCCCTGCAGTAAAATTCCTCCGCCGCCTGCGGTATGCCCTTCTCAGAAAGGAGCTTTCCCACCTGCTTATACGTCGATTTTACGATGGCCGCCGTGCTGAAATTAACGGCCTTGCCCACCTTCACGTCTATGCCTCTTATAAACGTCTTTACGGCCTCGTCAACTCCGTGCGCGTAAACGGCGCTGCCGATAAAGAGTATGTCCACGTCCTCCGTGAGCGGCTTGTCCATGCCCAGCGCCTCAACGCCAACCGCCTCGGCGATGGCCAGCGCAAGCTTCTTTGTATTTCCTCCGCGGGAATGATAGCGAACTGCTGCTTTCATGTTAAATCACCTTTCTTTAAATATAATTGTATCAAATCTATTGTACTATGGCTATACATATATTGTCAACGCAGTATGCGTCTCTTTTGTCCCTTCGGGCAAAGAAAAACGAGGCTTTTGCCTCGTTTTAAGCCTTATTCTCCGAAAAGCGGGGTCGAGTAGTATCTTTCCGCCGTGTCGGGCAGGATGGTCACAACGCGCTTTCCCGGGCCCAGCTTTTTTGCCAGCTTCAGCGCGGCGGCCACGTTGGTGCCGCTGGAGATGCCCACCATAAGCCCCTCCTCGCGGGCGAGTCGCTTCGCCGTGTCGATGGCCTCCTCGTCGTTTACAACGTATATGTCGTCGTAAATATTGCGGTTCAGAATATCGGGGATAATGCCGTCGCCTATGCCCATCTGCATATGGGTGCCGATGGTGCCGCCGGCAAGTATGGCCGCGTTCTCCGGCTCGACGGCCCATATCTCAATGTCGGGGTACTGCGCCTTTAATACCTCGCCTATGCCCGTTATGGTGCCGCCCGTGCCGATGCCGGAGCAAAATCCGTGTATCGGCCCCGCCACCTGCGCCATTATCTCAAGGGCGGTATGCTTTTTGTGAGCCATGGTGTTGTTGATGTTAGCGAACTGCTGTGGCACGAACACCTTCGGGTTCTTCTTCTGCATTCTCAGGGCGGTGTTTAAGCATTCCTCTATGCACGCGCCGATGTCGCCGGAGTCGTGGATGAGCTTTACGTCCGCGCCGTAGTGGCGCACGAGCTTTCTTCGCTCCTCGCTTACGGAGTCGGGCATGATTATTATGGTGCGGTAGCCCTTTACGGCGCCCACAAGCGCAAGGCCTATGCCCTGATTGCCGCTGGTCGGCTCAACGATAATTGTATCTTTATTTATAAGGCCGTCGCGCTCGGCCTGTTCTATCATATTAAGCGCCGTGCGCGTCTTTATGGAGCCGCCCGCGTTCAAGGCCTCCATCTTTACGAGCACCTCCGCGCTCCCCGGCTCAGGCATGCGGTTGAGCCTTATTATAGGCGTGTTGCCCACTGCGTCCAAAATCGTGTTGTATATCATTCTTTACTCCATATGTCCATACGGACGCCGCGCCCGAGGCGCGGCGTTCTTTGAATTTCTATATTACTGTAACATTATAACGATATCATCCCACGCGCCGATTGTCAATGTGAAAAAACGGCGGCGGGGGCGGGGCGTTTCCCGGCGTACATGCCGGGGCTCCAATGCTCACGCCTGCGCACGCTCGTATGCCATCGCGTCGAGTACGGGGCGAAGCTTCGTCTTTCTGAGTATAATCACGGTGGGAATACCGTAGACCGCCATAATACAGAGCGCGGCATACGGCCCCATGCTCCCAAGCAGCTCCACGACCGATTCCATGGAGCTTCCGCTTAAGATGCCGCCCCCGACGGTCGCGGCGGCGTCGTTTAAGGCGTGGATGGCCACAACGAACCAAAGGCACTTGCCCGTGCGCAGATATATCGCGCCCAGATACATACCGACAAAGGCCGCGCCCGCCGCCTGAATGAGCGCGCTCATGAGGCTTACCCCGGGGATAAGCGAGTTCATAAGATGAACCGCGCCGAAGACCGCGCCCGCGATGACAACGCCGAGGCGCGCGCCGAGAAGCGTATTCTCTCCGAAGAACCTGTGGACGGCGTTCTGAAGAAGCCCGCGAAAGAGGCTCTCCTCGCAGTAGCCCACAAGCGCCATCTGCACCGCCCAGAATACCGCGTCATACCACGGTATCGCGACCCCGTTTACATATACGACCGCCACGGCACGAAATCCGCTGATGGCGAATACCACGATAAACAGCGCGGCCGACGGCCAGCCTGACCGAAGGAGTGCGGATGACGAGCGGTATACGGTGTTTTTCGATATGAGCCATACAAAAACGGCGGCCGCCGCGGCAAATATGAGCTGATACACGAAGGCTGCAAGATAGTCATCCCGAAAAAGCGGGCTTAAAAGCATGCCCGCCGCCTTATATATCCCAAGCGACACGGCGCAGGCGGCGACGGCCTTTATTATGCCTGCACCCTCTTTTCTTTTGTCCATGACGCACCTCCCTGCGCGTTTTTTTGCGGTTCGCCTCAATGCCCGAAAAACGGGCCTACACCCGTATATTATCCCGCGCACGGCGCGTCTGTCAAGAAGACAGAAAAAAGCCCCGCCGCCAAAGGGCGGCAGGGCATTAAAGAGCGAACGCGGTTCGCTTTTTTTGTTTGGTCATATGTTTATCGTCCAGCCCGTGTCTATCTCCTTACGCACCTTCTTTAATGTTTTCGCGTCAAGATGGGGCCAGTCCGTTACCTTCCTGGCCTTATTTGTAACAAGGTGGGCCTTCTCGGCGCAGAGCGCGATGGGCGTGTCGGACAGCGAGTCGGAGTAAAAGTTCTCGATGACCGGAAAGTCGTTCTCTATGACGTGGCGCGCCTTGGAGCGGGCCATCATGAGGTCGTCGAGATATACGCCGTGCTCCCTGTCGTATTCCGTGGCCACGTACCCTACCCCCAGCCGCTTCGCTATGGGCGCGATGATGCAGGAGGGCGACCCGCTTATTATGATGTCGTCCGGCCGCCTCTGAGCCATGTACCACTCGGATATGTTCTTCTCTTTTTTGTCCCAGAAGCGCTCTATCTCCGCGTCAAAGTCGTCCACCTTTCCGAGGAATCCGAAAAAACCGCGAAGAAAACGGTGCTGGGCGATTTTCCCCCGCTTATAGCGGATAAGGTCCCGCGCCGCCTTCGGTGCATACGTAAACCACAGCCCCGGATGACGCTTAAGGCACCACATAAGAAACGCAACGGAGCAGTTCGGGTAGAATATAGTCCCGTCAAAGTCGTATACGTTCACGCGGCACCTCCTTTGTAAAAAAACTCTCTTTTATTGTGTGTCCTCAGTTTGAGCCGAACCATTTAAAAGCACGGCGGAATCCTTTGCTTTCGGCTTCAGCCACCGTCATAGCGTAGAACTCTCCCCGTTTTGTAATTTTTGTCGCATCATATTGCTGGTCGAAAGGAAGATGATATATTTTTGTTTCGTACCCGTATTCGTCTCTTCCTATATTGCACTTTATACACGGATATTCTCCAAGTTCCAGCGACTCAATAT
>JAFOLN010000107.1 GCA_017419325.1 Clostridia bacterium | reverse complement strand
CCGCTGTTCTGATTGCCCACCAGCGCATATGTAAGCTTTGTGCCCGCGGGAAGGGGCGAGCCGTGCTCCTTGAAGTGGGTCTTGTTGAGTTCGCCCAAGCCTGGGTGGCTCGAAGCCTTCGGCTTCTCGGGCTTATGCTCCCTTATCTCCTCTTCCCCGTCAAGCGGTATTACGCTTATCTTCTTTGCGTCATCAAGCCTTAAGGTAAGCTGATAGCCGCGGATGCGTATCTCCATAGGGTCCATCATCGGCGCAAAGCGCACCACCGTCGCCTTTACACCGGGGATAACGCCCATGTCAAGAAGGTGCTGTCTTAAGGCTCCCTCTCCTCCTACGGCGTCTATATAAGCCGTTTGTCCAACCTTTATTTCGTTTAACGTCATTTTAAAACAACCTTTCGTAATATCCCGTATCCGATAATATGCATCGCCGCGCCTTTTTATCCGCGAAGGCTTCCTGTCGGCCGCCGCATTTTGTTTTTTATAAAAATTTTTATTGGAAACCTTTCGGGGTTTTTAAAGCTCAGAGCATTTATGCTCCGAGCTTTCGGTCTCTTATTCCTTTTCGTCTGCACAGGCGCAGCGCTTTAGTATCCTTATGAGATGGAGCGTATCGTCTTCGCCGAGAAGCTTTATAAGCTGCGTGTTCGATTCGCTTAAGCGGGCGTAAAGCTCGCCCGACAGCGTTTTTCCCTTGCCCGTAAGAAAAATGCGGGATTTTCGCTGATCCTTCGTGTCCTGAAAGCGTTCGATAAGAGCGCGCCGTTCAAGGCTCTTTACGATGTTCGCAACACGCCCGGGAGTAAGCCCGAAATGGTCGATTATATCCACCGCGTACGTGTCGCTCACCCGTGTTCCTAGCCATAAAAGCACGCCTGCTTCACCGTTCTGACAAAAGACCCCCGCGAAATGCGAAAGCGCCTTTGCATTCTCTATATTTATCCGGCTTATTTCGTCTGCTAATCTTTCTACGTCCATAAAACGCCTCTCTTACATATCACCATAGGTTAGTATATGCTAACCCAAGTATTTTGTCAACCCCGTAATTTGCATTTTATTTCACACTTCCTTCTTTTCGCCATTTCGGACACATTCCGTATACATGAGCGGTATGGCCGCCTCGAACACCTCGCGCCGTCTGACTTCCCAGCCGTTTCGGGAAAGAAAATCCGCGTAGGCGTCTTCGTCCCACTTTGCTTCAAAGGCTATTCCCGCCGCTGACAGAAGCTTTGCCGTCACGCCCGCCGAAAAGCTTTCGCTTATATGTATGAAGTTCGGCGCGATAAGAAGACCTCCCGGCTTAAGCACCCGCCCCGCCTCGGAGAGAGCCTTTTCGGGATCAGGGATAACGTGCAGGGCGTTCGATATGATAACCGCGTCAAATTCGCCGTCCGAAAAGGGAATGTCGGTCGCGTCAACTCGGGCGAACGCAAGGTTATCGGGAAGCGGCCCTTTTTTCGCTTCCTTAAGCATATTTTCAGCAAAGTCCGTAGCTATGTATTCGCTTGCGTAAAATGCCGTATTCTTCGCTATAAGCCCCGTTCCCGTACAAAGCTCCAGCACCTTTTTATCCCTCACGGCCGCGCGAATCCTTTCATACATTTTTTCATACGCCGCGCGGTTCCTTCTCATAAACAGGTTGTAAACGGGAGCGTATATGTTCCATACTTTTGTTTTGTCTTTCATTCGTGTTTCACCCGGATTCAAACATTTTGCGAAGTAAGCCGCTGCCATATGGTTAGTATTAGCTAACTCGCAGTCATATTATAATCCCTTCGTTCCCCTTCGTCAACAGGCGCACGGTAATAAAACTCACAGCCGCGGCGCATCATCCCATATGTTTACATTTCGCCTATCT
>JAFOLN010000106.1 GCA_017419325.1 Clostridia bacterium | reverse complement strand
TCGCCCCCATTCTCACAGAGGGGCTTACTCCGCCGCAGGCGGCGCTTCGGTATGTGTGCGGCGCGGGCATTCCCGTGATATGCGATTTTTCGGGCGAAGAGGACTTTCTGGAGGCGATGCGTGCCGTATCGAAGGACGCGCCGGAGGTTATGAAAACGGGCGTTTTCGGCGAGTATGAGACGTTCTGCACGGGGTGCGGACTCTGCCTTATGTGCCCCATAAAGTCGAGCGCGCCCACGCTTATGGCGGCGTACAACGCGTATATCGTGTCGGGCGACCCGGACGATATGGTGGAATATGCGCGTCGGGCCTTCGGACAGAGCGAATACCTTTACAACACGCGAAAATGCATAGGCTGCCGCCTGTGCGAGCGCGTATGCCCACGGGGCATAAAAATAAGTGAAAGAATAGAGCGGCTTAAGACGGAAGCCCATAAAACATAGGAGTGATAATAGTGAAATATGACGTTATCATAGTAGGCGCGGGCCCCGCGGGCATTTTCACGGCATACGAGATGCTTGCGCTGGGCACGAAAAAGAATATACTCATAATGGAAAAGGGCAGGCGCATAGAGGAGCGAAAGTGCCCGAAGGACATAGTGGGGCACTGCCTTAACTGCAAGCCCAACTGCCACATAACGACGGGCTTTTCCGGCGCGGGCGCGTTCTCAGACGGCAAGCTCTCCCTCTCTTACGAGGTGGGCGGCGAGCTGCCCGCGGTGATAGGCGAGGAGACGGCGCAGAAAACGATAGAATATACGGACAGGATATACTTAAAATTCGGCGCGGACCCGAAAATTGAGGGCATAGGCAACCCCCTAAAGGTCAAGGAGATAAGAAAGCGGGCCATACAGGCGGGCCTTAAGCTGGTGGACTGCCCCATACGCCACATGGGCACGGAGCGGGCGCAGAAGATATACGCGGAGATAGAAAAGTTCCTTCTTGATTCCGGCGTTGAGATAATGTTCGGCTGCGAGTGCGTGAACCTCATTTTAGAGGGCTCAAAGTGCCTCGGCGTGCGCGCCGTGATGAAGGGAGAAGAGTTCGAGACGTTTTCAGACCATACGGTGGTCTGCACCGGCAGGCGCGGCGCCGACTGGCTCGAACGCCTCTGCGAGGAGCACGGCATAGCCCATCAGCCCGGCACCGTTGACATAGGCGTGCGCGTGGAGGTGCGAAACGAGGTCATGGAGGAGGTAAACGATGTGCTCTATGAGTCGAAGCTCATCGGCTACCCGCGCCCCTTCAAGAACAAGGTGCGCACCTTCTGTCAGAACCCCGGCGGCTTCGTAAGCCAGGAGAATTACGACAACGACCTGGCCGTCGTGAACGGCCATTCATATAAGGAGAAGAAGTCGAACAATACGAATCTGGCCATCCTCTGCTCACATAACTTCTCGGTGCCCTTCAATCAGCCCATAGCGTACGCGCAGAAGGTGGGAGAGCTTACGAATATGCTGGCCAACGGTCAGATACTCGTGCAGCGCTTCGGCGACATCCTTGACGGCAAGCGCACCTGGCAGAAGGAGCTTATGCAGTCGAACCTTACGCCCACCATACCCGACGCGGTGGCGGGGGACATAACGGCGGCCATGCCGTACCGCTCCATGACGAATATAATAAACTTCATGCAGGCCGTGGACATCGTTGTGCCCGGCTTTGCCTCAACGGAGACGCTTCTTTATTCGCCGGAGCTTAAATTCTACTCGAATAAAGTAAAAATGGACGAGAATTTCAACACGAACATTGAGGGTCTTCACTGCCTGGGCGACTCCAGCGGCTGGACGCGGGGCCTTATGATGGCCTCGATAATGGGCGTGCTCATGGGAAGAAAGCTTGCGTAAATAAAAAGAAAAGGGGCCGAAAGGCCCGTGCTTCAAACAAAGAGAACCCCGCTTCCGGCGTATGCCAAAAGCGGGGTTTTTCACAGGCGAAATCGCCCGTTTTTATTATGCTTACTTATTATTGATTGCGGCGGTTTCGGCGGGGTGCGCGTTCGCGTGCTCCGCTTCGTTGTTCTTGAACGCCGTTGACAGCATAAGGCGTATGCGGTTAAGCTGATTTACCGTGCTTGCGCCGGGGTCGTAGTCGATGGCCACGATGTTGGCCTTCGGGTTCTGACGCTTTATCTCCTTCATTATGCCCTTGCCCGTAACGTGGTTGGGCAGGCACGCGAAGGGCTGCATGCAGATGATGTTCGTTACGCCCTCCTCCACAAGCTCTATCATTTCGCCCGTAAGTAACCAGCCCTCGCCGGAGATGTTGCCAAGCGACACGACGGAGCTTGCCGCCTTCGCGGTCTCGCGTATGTGCCTCGGATATCCGAACTTCGTGCCCTTTAACGCCTCGACCATGGGCTTGCGCACTCTTTCAAGGATGTCTATAAGCGCGTTCTGTATGGTGCGCGCCTTCTTTGAGCCGTCAAGGAGGACATACTTCTCGTTCGCGTGGTGCATTACATAGAAGAAGAATCCCGCAAGATCCGGCACTACGGCCTCCGCGCCCTCGGACTCGACTATGCCCACAAGGTCGTTGTTCGCGCCGGGGTGGTATTTAACGAGTATCTCGCCCACAAGGCCTACTCTCGGCTTGTTCATCTCATGAACGGGCAGCTCGTCAAATTCCCGCACGATGCTCCGTACTATTCGCTTGTATTCGCCGAAGGAGCCGCGGTGCAATGCCTCCTTACAGATGGCGTTCCATTTTTCGTAAAGCCTGTCGGCGCTTCCCGGCTCCTTTTCATAGGGGCGCACGCGGTAGAGCACGCGCATGAGAAGGTCGCCGTACAAAATGGCCTGTACGCCGCGCTTTACAAGACCGAGGCTCACCTTGAAGCCGGGCTGCTTGTCAAGTCCCACGAAATTGAGGGAGAGCACGGGTATCTTCGTAAGGCCCGCGTCCCTGAGCGCCTTCTTTATCATGGAGATGTAGTTCGTCGCACGGCAGCCGCCGCCCGTCTGGGTTATAACGACGGCGGTGGTGTCAAGGTCGTACTTTCCGGAGTTAAGGGCGTGCATTATCTGTCCTATGGTGAGAATGGACGGATAGCAGGCGTCGTTGTTTACGTATTTTAAGCCCTCCTCGACGATGGCCGGGTCGTCGTGGGGCAGTATTACAAGGTTGTAGCCCGATATTCTGAACGCCTCTTCAATGAGCTTGAAGTGAATGGGCGACATCTCGGGGGCGAGGATGGTGTAGCGCTTCTTCATTTCCTTTGTGAATATGATGCGCTCGGGCTGGGGACGCGGCTCCTTTACCACGTTTAAGCCCTTCTTGTCGCGCTCGCGGGTGACCGACATGAGCGAGCGCATACGGATGCGCGCCGCGCCGAGGTTGTTTACCTCGTCTATTTTGAGCGACGTATATATTTTTTCGGAGGCCTCGAGTATCTCCTTTACCTGGTCGGTGGTTATTGCGTCAAGGCCGCAGCCGAAGGAGTTCAGCTGCACAAGCTCAAGAAAGTCGGTAGTTCTTACAAACGAAGCGGCGGCGTAAAGGCGGGTGTGGTACATCCACTGGTCAACGACTCTTATTGGGCGGTCCACCTTGCCCATATGAGCCACGCTGTCCTCCGTGAGCACGGCGAAGCCGTAGGAGTTTATCATCTCGGGTATGCCGTGGTTTATCTCCGGGTCGATGTGGTACGGCCTGCCCGCAAGGACAATGCCCTTCTGACCCGTTGCGCGAAGCATTTCAACGATCTCGCGTCCCTTGTCGCGTATATCCTTCTTGAACCGTTTGTCCTCCGCGTATGCCTCGCTTACGGCACGGTCTATCTCTTCCTTCGTTACGTTGAACTCGGAAAGCTCCTCAAAAAGACGCTCCGCCATGCGCGACGGCGTGTTGTAGGGAAGGAACGGGTTCATGAAGCGGATGTTATTTTCCCTTAAGGCGTCCACATTTGCGCGGATTACCTCCGCGTATGTGCATACTATGGGGCAGTTGTAATGGTTGTCGCCGCCCAGTCCCTCGTCCTGCTCATAGGGCAGGCAGGGGTAGAATATGAAGTTGTGACCCTTCTTTATAAGCGCCTCGATATGGCCGTGAGCCAGCTTTGCCGGGTAGCACGCCGACTCTGAGGGCATCGTCTCTATGCCCATGTCGTATATGGCGCGGGACGAGCGGGGCGAAAGCTCGACTCTGAAGCCGAGATTCGTAAACAGCGTAAACCAGAAGGGGTAGTTCTCGTACATGCCGAGCACCCTCGGAATGCCCACGGTGCCGCGGCGCGCCTCCTCGCTCTTTAACGGCTTATAGTAGCCGAAAAGACGCTTGAACTTGTAGTCGAACATGTTCGGAAGCTTAGACTTCGGCGCGTCGCTCTGATTGCCGCCGCGTTCGCAGCGGTTGGAGGAGATATATTCCTTCCCGTCGGGGAATTTCGTTATCGTAAGGAGGCAGTGGTTCTGACACTTCTGACATCTTCTCGCCGATTTTTCAACGGTGAAGCCCAAAAGCTCCGAAAGTCCGAGTATAGTCGATTTCGTGCCGCATACCCACGACTCCTGTGCCAAAAGAGCACAGCCCAAGGCGCCCATAAGCTCGGCGCGGTCGTATCTTACCACCTCGCGGCCGGAGATTATCTCAAAGGCGCGAAGTACAGCGTCGTTTTTAAAGGTGCCGCCCTGAACGATTATCTTCTTTCCCATCTGCTGGGGGTCGCGTATACGTATTACCTTAAAAAGCGCGTTCTTTACGACGGAGTAGGAGAGGCCCGCGGAGATGTCGCCCACCTCGGCGCCTTCTTTTTGCGCCTGCTTTACCTTGGAGTTCATGAAAACGGTGCAGCGGGAGCCCAGATCCACGGGGTTCTTCGCCTCGCAGCCCAGCGCCGCGAAGGAGGGCGCGTCGTGTCCCACCGCGTGGGCGAAGGTCTCGATGAACGAGCCGCAGCCCGAGGAGCATGCCTCGTTTAAAAGCACGTTTTCTATAACGCCGTTCTTTATCTG
>JAFOLN010000105.1 GCA_017419325.1 Clostridia bacterium | reverse complement strand
TGAGCCGGGGCTCGATTTTACGGATATGCCCTCCATCGCAAGCCTCTACGAGAGAGTCACGAGGATGCAGGTATACGACCGCCAGCCCTATTCGGGCAAGCTGGTGTTCGCGGCCTTCTCCGGCTCGCATCAGGACGCCATCGCAAAGGGCATGAAGTGGCGCGAGGAAAAGAACATAGAGACGTGGACGGTTCCGTATCTGCCTCTCGACCCGAACGACGTGGGCAGAGAGTACGAAACGGACGTTATCCGCATAAACTCCCAGTCGGGCAAGGGCGGCATAGGATACCTTTTGGAGAACAACTTCGGCTACATCCTCCCCGCGGCGATGCGCGAGGAAGTGGGCTACACCGTAAAGCGCGCCTCCGACCGCGCCCACGCGGAGCTTTCGCCGAAGGAAGTGCTCGACGTGTTTACAAAGGAGTATGTAAACGTAAACGCGCCGCTTAAGCTTATAGACTATCACTTTACGCGCACCCCCGACATTAACGTAGTAGTAACGGTTGAAGTGAACGGAGAAGTAAAGGACATAAAGGCAAAGGGCAACGGCCGTCTCGACGCCGTAAGCAACGCCATAAAGCAGGAGCTTGGCATAAAGTACTCCCAGATGACATACGAGGAGCACGCGCTCTCCAAGGGCTCCTTCTCCCAGGCCATAACTTACCTTAGCATCACGCTCCCCGACGGCAAAAAGGTATGGGGCGCGGGCATAAACGACGATATCATAGCGGCGTCCGTAAACGCGCTGTTCTCCGCCCTCAACCGCAGAGACAAATAAGGAGGAAATCAATATATGGGAATGACCATGACTCAGAAGATCTTAGCCGCGCACGCGGGGCTTGACAGCGTTACCGCCGGACAGCTCATAAGCGCGAAGCTCGATATCGTGCTGGGCAACGACATAACGACTCCCGTTGCGATAAACGAGTTCAACAAGGCCGGCTTTGACAAGGTCTTCGATAAGGACAAGGTGGCCATAGTGCTTGACCACTTTGTACCCAACAAGGATATAAAGGCGGCTACCCAGTCGAAGCAGTGCCGCGACTTCGCCTGCTCCCACTGCGTGAGCCACTTCTACGACGTGGGCAAGATGGGCGTTGAGCATGCGCTCCTGCCCGAGCAGGGCGTAGTTACGGCGGGCGACTGCATCATAGGCGCCGACAGCCACACCTGCACCTACGGCGCGCTGGGCGCGTTCTCCACCGGTGTGGGCAGCACCGACATGGCGGCCGGCATGGCAACGGGCACGGCATGGTTCAAGGTGCCCTCCGCGATAAAGTTCAATCTTACGGGCAAGCTCCCGAAGAACTGCGGCGGCAAGGACGTAATCCTTACGATAATCGGCATGATAGGCGTTGACGGCGCGCTCTATAAGAGCATGGAGTTCGTGGGCGACGGCGTTAAGAACCTCACCATGGACGACCGCCTCTGCATCTGCAACATGGCGATAGAGGCCGGCGCGAAAAACGGCATATTCCCCGTTGACGACGTGACCATGGCATACCTTACGGGCAGAAGCGAAAGAGAGCCCGTTATATATGCGGCCGATCCCGACGCGGAATACGAAAAGACGATAGACATCGACCTTTCGGCCATCACTCCCACCGTAAGCTGCCCCCATCTCCCGGAGAACACCCATCCGGCAGCCGAGCTTACCGATATAAAGATAGACCAGGTTGTAATCGGAAGCTGCACCAACGGCCGCATGGAGGACATGGAGAACGCATACAAGGTGCTTAAGGGCAATAAGGTCGCAGACGGCGTGCGCTGCATAATAATCCCCGCCACGATGCAGATAATGAAGGAATGCATCGAGCGCGGCTACGTTACCGCCTTCATGGAGGCGGGCGCGGTAGTATCTACTCCCACCTGCGGCCCGTGCCTCGGCGGATACATGGGCATACTTGCGGCGGGCGAGCGCTGCGTCGCAACGACGAACCGCAACTTCGTGGGACGCATGGGCCACGTTGACAGCGAGGTATACCTTGCAAGCCCCCAGACGGCGGCTTCAAGCGCGCTTACGGGCCACATCACCGTTCCGAAGGAGGTATAAGAATGAATACTCAGGGTAAGGTTTTCAAATATCCCGACAACGTGGACACCGACGTTATAATCCCCGCGCGCTACCTTAACAGCTCCGACGCTAAGGAGCTGGCGCAGCACTGCATGGAGGACATCGACGCGGACTTCGTAAACAAGGTCAAGGCGGGCGACGTTATGGTGGCCGGCTGGAACTTCGGCTGCGGCTCCTCCCGCGAGCACGCTCCCCTCGTTATAAAGACGTGCGAGACGGGCTGCGTCATCGCAAAGAGCTTTGCGCGCATATTCTACAGAAACGCCATAAACATCGGCCTTCCCATCCTCGAATGCCCCGAGGCTGCCGAGGAGATATCGGCGGGCGACGAGGTAAGCGTTGACTTTACGACGGGCGTAATAACCGATATTACGACGGGCAAGACGTACAAGGCTCAGCCCTTCCCCGAATTTATACAGAATATCATCGAAAAAGGCGGACTTTTGAAGTCGCTTAAGGAGAAAGAATAAATGAACAAAAAGATAACCGTGCTTGCGGGCGACGGCATCGGCCCGGAGATCATCGCTCAGGCCATAAAGGTGCTTGACAAGATAGGCGAAAAATACGGCCATAAGTTCGACTACACTTACGTGGACATCGGCGGCTGCTCCATAGACAAATACGGCGTTCCGATAACCGAGGAAGGCATGGCGAAGTGCAAGGCCTCCGACAGCGTGCTCCTCGGCGCGGTGGGCGGTCCCAAGTGGGACGGCTGTCCCGCCGACATACGCCCCGAAAAGGCGCTTCTGGCCGTAAGAAAAGAGCTTGAGCTCTTTGCTAACCTTCGCCCCACCAAGCTCTTTTTGCAGCTTGCCGACGCGTCGCCCTTAAAGAGCGACATAACGAAGAACGGCATAGACCTGCTCATCGTAAGAGAGCTTACGGGCGGCGTATACTTCGGCCCCAAGAAGACGGAGGAAGTAAACGGCGAGCTCGTTGCCACCGACGTTATGCCCTACTCCGAGCATGAGATAGAGCGCATAGGCCGCGTTGCCTTCGAGACGGCCATGAAGAGAAACAAGAAGCTCGCAAGCGTTGACAAGGCGAACGTTATAGAGACGTCCCGCCTCTGGAGAAAGGTAATGCACCGCTTAAGCGAAGAGTATCCCGAGGTGCAGTACAGCGACGTTTTGGTTGACAACGCCGCAATGCAGCTTATAAAGAACCCGACCCAGTTCGACGTTATCGTAACGGAGAACATGTTCGGCGACATCCTCTCCGACGAGGCGTCCATGCTCACGGGCTCCATCGGCATGATGCCGTCCGCGTCGCTCTCTTCGGGCACCCGCGGCATGTACGAGCCCATCCACGGCTCCGCCCCGGACATCGCGGGCAAGGACCTTGCGAACCCCCTTGGCACCATCCTTTCCGTTGCAATGATGCTCCGCTACTCCTTCGACATGGCGAAGGAGGCCGACGACATCGAGGCGGCGGTAAACGACGTGCTCGACGAGGGCTACCGCACCGCCGACATCATGCAGGAGGGCGCAAAGCGCGTGTCCTGCACCGAAATGGGCGCGCTGGTGCTCGCAAAGCTCTGAGACGCGAAAAAAGCATAAACATAAGATTGAACCTGCCCGGACGGCTATGCCCGGGCAGGTTTTTTTGTGTGATAAAAGCGCACATTTGTTGCATCATGTGACGCCTTATAGTAAAATGAACTTAAGGAATTGCTTTTTACGCCAAAATAATTTGGGGATAATTGTATACCTTAGTCCCCATTTGAAATACGGCTATATTTTGACAATTCCATTATACCATGCCGCTACCTGTAGCGCAAGCTGATACGGGGACAAAAGTATACCAAAGTCCCCGCAAAAGAGAAGGAGGACAGCATGAAAAAGAAGGTTGTAAGTCTTGTCATCGCGCTGTGCATGTTATTAGTCATGCTGCCCATAGTCGGCATGGCGGACGGCGCGGACGGTATGCGTTACCTTAACGACGCATCCACGGGAGAAACTATGGCTTACTTTGTCGAAGACGGCGTACTGACCGTTTCCGGCGGCGTTTCGTCCGACGCCCCCGCATTCGCGGCGGTGTACGATGAAAACGGAAAGATGGTATCGTTTCAGATGTTTTCAAAGCCCGGCACGGCGGACGTTTCGGCGGGCGGCACGGTGAAGCTCATCTGGCTCAACGCGGGCACGTTCACGGCAAAGACGGAATGCGTGGAAATGCCCACGGACGGAGAGAAAAACAGCTTTACGTTGCCGCATATTATGATAAAAGGCCTTGTCGGTGACGACCTTTCCCGCCATCAGATAACGTATTTAGTCGATGACGTTGAAAAGAAGGCCGTGCTTGACGATTACGTGACGGTTATCGAGAACAACGAGGAATGGGGCAGTTTCGATTTCACGACGCCGGAGACCGCATCCGCTTCCGAGACCGACCTTGCGAACTTCGTGGGAACCCGTGAGCTGCTGCCTGTTATATGGACGTTTACAGACACGGATATTAACGGCAAATACGACGTTATTGAAAGAACGGTATACGGTTTCGATAAGGTGCACGCGGTGACGGCTGACAGTATTGTTTTTCAAGGCCGCGGCCCCATAAGCCGCATTGATGCAAACGGCTCGCCCTACCCTTGGAGTAAAGACATCTCGGATATCGGCGTGGGCGACTGGGTCGTATATTACTGCGACGGCGCTGTATCGAAGGGTCTGGATTCTCTTTCTGCGGTTTCCTATGCACTTTGGAGAGGCCCGACGTTCGATGAAATCGGCTTGTATAAAACTACGCATAACGCCTCATTCACAAAACTCAGCCACGATACTCTCACTCTTGAAAAGATAATAGATTGTGAAAACTTCGTGTTCCGCGGCAATTCATACAGAACCAATCCCGTACACTCCGGAAGCTACATGGAGCTTGTTTACCGCGCGACGGTCTATGCGGAAGTCGGCGATCAGTTCGATCTGTGGTACACCGATGATTTCGGAGGAATGCTCATCTCCGCAGAATATATAGACCCGACAGGCGGCAGTTATATTGTTCTTACAGGTCTTGAAAGCACCCCGGACGAGCACGGTGACTTCAGAATAAACGCCATAGATAAAAGCGGCACAAGCACCGGGTTTGTCGTAAAGGCGAACGAATCGACAGGGCTTAAGGAATACTTTTACGAATACGGTGAAACAAAAACGACTGCCCGCGCTCTCACCTACGAAAATTTAAGTGAGGCTTTTTCTGCGGCAGCCGTTAAGGACGATCTGCCTTATGTGCTTTGTGAATACAGAACAGACGGCGAAGGGGCTGTCACCTCGCTCAGGGTTTACAGCTGTCCTTATGATACCGCGAATACTTCCGGCGAATATAAGACATATTTCAATCAGAGTACGCGTGTGTTCAATAAAAAATATTCGCTTGAAGACGATGCCGTTATATTTGTCATAAATGAAGCGTCCGGCAAGACTGATGTATTCACAGGAGAATACCCCCGTATTGATAACTGCGACAGCATCGACATTACAGGCGTTAAGATTCTTGGCGACTGGAACGCAAAGGCGCTCGTTACCGTAATACCGAAGGGCAGTTCTCCCGACGATGAGCAGACATATTCAAACGCATCTATGCTTGTAAGTGACGCACAAAGAACCGCGAACGGCAGCTTTCGTGTGACAGGACAGGGTACCGACGAACACAGCATGACCCTTGACGTAACGGAAAACGCGGCGGCGGGACTCACATATGAAAACTTTGCTTCATCGTTGAACGCGGCCAAGGCCGAAAGCGGCGCACCCTGCGTGCTCTGCGGATACGAGACCGACAAAGCGGGAAATATCGTTTCACTTAATATTTACGCAGGCGCCCCCGAATTTGTCGATACGTCAAAGGACTACTCCTCGTATTACAACGGCGTTACAAAAACGCTTATAAACAAATACAGGTTTACCGAAGATACCCTCGTATTCGCCTCGAACATGGCGGGCGACACGGTGAGAGTATTCAAGGGCATCTATCCCCG
>JAFOLN010000104.1 GCA_017419325.1 Clostridia bacterium | reverse complement strand
GTTGGTGTTCGCCGGGAACTGCACGTTCACGCGAAGTCCCTCCTCCTCATAGTAGCCCTTTTCGATGGCCACATAGATGAACGAATGAACCGCGTTGGGGTACCAGTCAAGCACTATGTTGAAGTCCTCAAGTCCTTCCGCGCTTCCCTCGCCCTGCGCGTCCGTGCTGTCGGAGCCTGAGCCTGAGCATGCCGCGAACATGAACACCATGCAGAGCGCAAGTATGAGCGCCGTTATTTTCTTTGCTTTCATCTTTTTTTCTTCCTTTCATATTACTCTTTCATTGTGCCAAGCACTGCGGTAAACAGCGCCGTCATCTCGGCTATGCTCGGTATATATACCTTCTCCTCGGTGGTGTGGATGCCCTGCTGGATGGCGCCGAAGGCGTCGAGCGCGGGCACGCCGTAATAATAGAACCAGCATGCGTCCGTAGCCGTGGGGTCGGCGATGTCGGTTATTTTAATCCCCATGGCCTCGCCCGCCTTCTTCACAAGCTCAACGGCGGCGCTGCCCGCCTCGTTCTTCTCAAGGGCGGGGAAAAGTATGTGATGCTCCACCGTCGTGGTGCAGAAGGGGTCCTCGTTCGACGCGGCAAGCGACTCAATGTTCGCCTCCGCCTCCTTAAACGACTCGTTCGTGGGCAGTCCCGCAACGCAGAACTCCATATGCGCGTCGCCCGCCACTATGCCGTTCGGTCTGCCGCCGGATATGGGCGCCACATTATAGTATATCTCGCGCTCGTAGTCGTTGAAGCTGTAATATTTCAAAATCTTATGGGCAAGCTCCTTTATTGCGCTGTGACCCTCCATATACGCGCCTCCGGCGTGAGCCTCCACGCCCTTTACGTCAAGCGCGCCGAGGATCACGCCGTCACGCTGCGACACGACGCCGTAGCCGTCATCCGTCTTTACTGCGTACTCGAACACATACGCGCACTCGGCTCCCGCCGCCTCCGCTTCAAACACCTTGCAGCCCGTGGGCGAGCCTATCTCCTCGTCGCAGCTGTATATGAACACTATCTCCTTGTCGGGCAGAAGTCCCAGCTCCGACGCTATCTTTACGGCGTAGGCCGATATTACAACGCCCGCCTTGCAGTCGCCCGTGCCGAGGCCGTGGAGCCATCCTTCATCATCGCGGTAGGGCGGGTATTTCGCCGTAAAGCCCTCGGCGAACACAGTGTCGAGGTGGGCGTTCAGAACGATCTTACCGTTCTTATTTCCCGCGTTCACCCTTGCGATAAGGTGCGTTCCGATGCCCTCGCAGAATATCTCCTTCATCTCGATGCCGGGAATGCCCGAAAGCATCTCCCTCGTCATATCGACGGTCTTTCTGTTGCCCGGAAGATACCCCGACTCGCAGTCCACCTTAGCGTATTCCGTAAGCAGCCGCACCTGCTCTTCAAGGCAGCCGTCCGCTTTTTCCCGTATTTTCTTTACGTCCATTTTCGTCTCCTTTTCACAGCTTAAAAAGAAAGGGCGGATGACCCCCGCAGGGTCGTCCGCCCGATGTTGTAACTCGGTCTTTATTTCCCTACGTTGGCATTATCCAAATCAGGTTATGGGTATAGGCATTACGCCGAATCTCAGCCTGCTTTATGCAAGCTCCCCTCTTTTTATATGTTGTTATATACTTATATTATCACAAAAATATTCTTTGTCAATAAAAACTGTCGTCATTCGCCCCGCATTTTACGCGAACGCGGCGTCGTAAGCGGCGTTTATCTCCTCCGCGTTGTCGGAAACTACCATCGAGATGAAGTTGCCGTTCTGACGAACCTGCGAGGACTGTATCTTTTCATATTCCTCGGGAAAATAATTCTTCGTCTCGTTGAGCTTCGCCTGATATCTTGTTTCAAGCTTGTCTTTTACGGACTGCGCCGTGTTCTCGTCGGCGGCCTCGATGAAAACGATCTCGTCGGCCGACACGCCCGATACGTTTATCTTCGCCGCGAACTGAACGTATTCGTCCGCTTCGATACCGTAGAAGGAGAGAAGCTCCTCCTCCGTAAGGTCAAGCATATCTTCACCCGACGCAAGGTCGCCTATCCCCGTCATGACCGCGCCGAGATCGACCGTAGGCTCTTCTTTTGACGCGCTGTCGCTGCACGCCGCCGTCATAAACAGCGCGAAAGCCATGGCCGCGAGGCATATGCCCGCCTTCACTCTCTTTAATGTTATCCCCTGTTCCATTGCACCTGCTCCTTATAAAAATTTTTTAATACGCAAAATTATTTATTCCATCGCCGAAAGGCTTCCCGCCATGTTTATTTTCTTCAGTCTGAAATAGAGAGCGAAATTTACCAAAAGCGCGAAGAATACCGTAAGCGCCGCCGCCCACACAAAGCACGAGGGCGCGATGTCCGGCGCGAACATTACTATTTCCACCTCCGCCGTCCGAACGACGAAGCGGCCTAAGAATATGCCGCCCGCGAGACCTATGGCCGTGCCTATGAGAGTCGATACCATGTTCTCGCGGTATATGTACTGCGCCGTCTCAAGGTCTGTAAAGCCCAGCACCTTTATCGTCGCAATCTCACGGACGCGCTCGTTTACGTTTATGTTTGTAAGATTGTAGAGCACCACGAAGGCCAGAAGCCCCGCAGAGAATATTATAACATAAACTATGTAATTTAAGCTGTCCATTACGCTTTTAAAATGATTTCTTGTTTCATTATTGTATGAAATCCCCAAAACCCCGTCGTATGACAGCATCTGTGAGGAGAGCGCGTCGCTCTCCGCCTCGTCTGTCATATTTATGAGCACCGCGTTATATTCAATGTCATCCCCGTACATGCGGGCGTAGTCCTCGCTTGAAATGAACACATAGTTATAGGCGTAGTTTTCGCATACGCCGGAAACTATAATCTGCCGCGCGTCGCCCTGCTCGCCCACGGTTATTGTGTCGCCTTCGCCTGCGCCCAGCACTCTTGACAGCTTCTCCGTTATGACCGCGCCGTTTTCCGGGCTGTATTCCTCCCGCGTCTCTCTGTCATGCAGGTTTATAAATCCGTTTAATTTCGCCGCGTCGGAGGGCACGAATATAAACGCGTCGCAGCGCTCTCCCGACGCGGACGCGCTGCCTGACTTCTCCATAACGGCGAGGCTGTCCGCGATATAGGGCGATGTGTCCGCCGCGTTCTCTATGGCGAGCCGTTCATCGTCCGTTATGCCGCTTTCCACAAGCATGGTCGCGCTCTCTGTAAACACCTCGTCGAACTGCTTATCGACTATTGAGGATATGGAGTATTTAAGCATGAAGCCCGTAAGCATCAGGGCGCTGCAGCCCGCTATGCCCACCACGGTCATGATTATGCGTCCCTTGTATCTGAATATGTTCCTCGCCGTCACCTTTTTCGTAAAGCTCATGCGCGCCCAGAAGGGCGTGCGCTCAAGAAACACGCGCTTGCCGCTTTTAGGCGGTCGGGGCCGAAGCAGCGCCGCGGGCTTACTCCCGAGCT
>JAFOLN010000103.1 GCA_017419325.1 Clostridia bacterium | reverse complement strand
TGTGTAAATGGAAGGAGCAAAAGAGCTTGTCACAGAACGCCTGCGCCTTCGCAGGTACCGCATGGAGGACGCCGAAGCGCTTCACGAAAAGCTGGGCGCAGACCCGCAGATGTATAAATATTCCGGCTGGAACCCGTATGCCTCTTACGAGGCGGCCAGGGAGAGCGTCCGCGCATTCATGGATTCGTATGATGATAACCGGTTTTACGGCTGGGCGATAGAGTATAACGGCGAGCTTGCGGGCACGGTGGGCGCATACGATTACGACCCAAAAAAAAACAGTATAGAGATAGGCATAAGCATTGAGAGGGCGTCGTGGGGCAGGGGCTTTGCCCCGGAAGCGCTTAAATGCGTGCTTGAGTATCTGACCGCGCACGAGGGAATAGGCTCTGTCACGGCATGGTGCGCAAATGAGAACGCGGGCTCAATAAAGGCCATGCTTAAGGCGGGCATGAAAGAGACGCATGTAATAAAAAACGGACTTAAGGCCGAAGGCAGGGTATACGACCGGCACTTTTTTTGCTACACGGCCGGGTGAGACCGTTACTCTATATCATATATGAAAGAAAAGGAGCAAAAGCATATGGCAGGGACGATAAGACGCGCGAAAATAAACACCGTATCATACGACTATCTTAAAAGCGGGGACTTAAATCCCGTGTCGTGCCTCCGCATAGCGCAGACGATAGGCGAGGCGTGGGGCGTGGAGGACGGCTTCTACGTGCGCGACCTGATGAAGCGGGGCAGAGTGCTCATGATGGCCGACAGCGTATGCGAATTCGGCAAACGCGGTTGCGAATTCGAGGGGTATGTAAACGGCGAATACTGGGCAAACGACCCGGACGGCCGTTTTATCAAATACAACGGTTATTTTACCGACTCAAAAGGCGATTATCTTTTCGGCATCGTGAATTACTTCATGGTGGTGGACTTAAAGGAACGCCGCGCCCTTTATCCGAAGGATCTGGGCGCGCCGCTTCGGGAGGGCGTTGACAGAACGCCCGTCTCGGACGCTTCATTTAAAATAGACACGGACATACCCCTTGAATTCTGCGAAAAGCGCACCGTAAGAAGAGGAGAGACGGACGCTCTCGGCCATGTGAACAACTCGTACTACGCCGCGTATGCCATGGACACCTTCTCCGATGAGGACATGGAGCGGGGATTTCGGCGCATGGTCATCCGATACAGCGCCCAGTTCCGCGCGGGAGACGGGATAACCTTAATGAAGGGCGCGGACGGGAGGCGCATACTCGTAAGGGGCATAAATTCGGCGGGAAAGACGGGCTTTGAGGTGAATTTTGAAAGACGCTGAATTTATTTGTCAATAAATCTTTACAAATGCGCGTATAATTTTATATAATTATTCATTATAGTATTTTTTCGTTTGGAGGAAATTATGTCGGCAGAAATATTCAGATCAAAAATAAGCACGTTATCCTACGATTATATGAAGGACGGCTCCTTTAATCCCATGTCGTGTCTGAGGGTGGCTCAGGCCATAGCGGAGGCGTGGAGCGTTGACACGGGCTTTTTCGTGCGCGACCTCATGAAGGGCGGTCGCGTCATAATGATGGTGGACAGCATATGCGAATTCGGCGAGCGGGGGCTTTCCTACGAGGGCTTCGTAAACGGCGAATACTGGGCAAATCCCGTGCATGGACGCCTTATAACCGGCTGCTACAGATTCACCGATTCAAAGGGCAGGCCCGTTTTCAACATGATAAACTACTACATGGCGGTGGATCTGAAGGAGAGGCGCGCGCTTTATCCCGAGGATCTTAAAACCCCGCTTTTTACGCATTTTGTAAATGAGGAGTGTCCCGTAAAGAATCCCTCGTTCGAGATAGTGCAGGACCTTGAGCTTACGGAATACGAAAAGCGCACAGTCCGCAGGAACGAAACGGACGTTCTGGGCCACGTGAACAACACCTGCTATTCGCCCTTCGCGACGGACACCTTCACGGGCGACGACTTCGACCGCGGCTTTAAGCGCATGGTCATAAGGTTCCTTTCCGAGCTCAGAAAGGGCGAAGAGATGACGATAATGAAGGGCGAGAACGATAAAAAGATAATAGTAAACGGCATAAAGGCCTCGGGCAAGACAAGCTTTGAAACGCTGTTCGAGAGACGGTAGGTCTTTTTGATATGTGTTTTTTTGCATAAGGATATGCCCGAATTTTCATGTAAAATTCGGTATGATAATTAAATATCCGTCTTGACTTGAGTGCCATATTACGATATATTTTATTATGTATAAGACTGTATTATATAAATTGCAGTCTTTTTGTTATGGCTTTGTACCCCGCCGTTTTCTGGCGGGATAACTCAAAAACAGTCAATAATCAAAACAAAATAAATTTACGGAGGGCAAAGATGGACTATCAGAGCGAATACCAAAAGAAGCTGACCACGCTTGAGGGCGCGTACAGCATGTTAAAGGACGGAGACCTGTTCTACGCCGGCACTGCTACGGCGGAGCCGGTGACCTTTTTAAGACACCTGCATGAAATGCACGGAAAGCTTCACAATCTTACGATGCATATAAACCTGGCGCTTGCAAACGTGCCTGTATACGATCCCAAATACGCGGATCTTTTAACCGTACAGAGCTCGTTCTTCGCGCGCTTTTTAACTCCTCTTCAGAGAGCGGGCATGTCTACCTATATGCCGGCGCATTTAAGAAACATCGGTCTCGACCCCGAGTACCGCTACAAGAACGTAACAAAGCAGCGCGTAAACGTATACGTTCTTGCCGTATCCCCCATGGACAAGCACGGCTACTTCACCTCGAGCGCATACGCATGCTACCACAGAACGTGGATGGACTATGCCGACAAGGTAATAGTTGAGGTAAACGAGAACGCTCCGCGTACCTTCGGCGACACGTACGTACACATCTCCGAGGTCGACGCTATAATCCACTCCGAGGACAACAAGATAATATACATGCCGATAAAAGAGCCCGACGAGTACGACAAGGCCATCGGCAAGCAGATCGCGGATCTTATTAAGGACGGCGACAACATCCAGCTCGGCATCGGCGGTATCCCCACCGCATGCGCTCGCGAGCTCGCAGTAAGAAGAGACCTGGGCGTTCACACCGAGATGTTAAACGACGGTCTTGTATATCTTGCAAAGGCCGGCGCTATCACCAACAAGAAGAAGAATTACTTCCCCGACAAGATTCTTACCACGTTCTCCATGGGTACGAAGGACGTTTACGACTTCATAGACGACAACCCGAACGTGCTCCATCTTGACGTTGCATATACGAACAACCCGAAGGTATTCTCGCGCAACGACAGAGTTATTTCCGTTAACTCCTGCCTGCAGATAGACCTTATGGGCCAGTGCGCATCCGAGGCTATCGGCACGAACCAGATATCCGGCGTAGGCGGCCAGACCGAGACGGCTGTAGGCGCGAAGGAATCTCTCGACGGCAAGTCGATAATCGCTCTTCATTCCACGAGAATGTTAAAGCAGAAGGACGGCACGAAGAAGATGGTATCCAACATCACGCCCGTACATCCCGCAGGCACCGTTATCTCCCTTATGAGAAACGACGTTGACTTCGTATGCACCGAGTACGGCATGGCAGCTCTTCGCGGCGCAAGCTTAAAGGAGCGCGCACAGTCCCTTATAAAGATAGCTCACCCCGATTTCAGAGACGAGCTTTTAGAGGGCGCCAAGAAGTGGTATCTTATCTGACATTAAATTAAATAAGAAGGAAGTGCCAGCATGGGATTCTACGAAGAATATCAACAGAAGAAAAAAACGCTTGAGGAAGCTTACGCGCTTTTAAAGGACGGAGATTTCATCTGGACCTGCGAGGCAAGCGCTGAGCCGCTCACCTTCAAGCGCCACCTGCACGAGATGCACGGCAAGGTGCATGACCTTATACTGTATGCCGGGCTTTCCGCGGAAAGAGCGCCCATATGCGACGACGAATACGCGGACCTCATAAGCTTTGAGAGCCTGTTCTTCCCCAGATACCTTACTCCGCTTCAGAAGACGGGACGCGCATCGTATATGCCTATGCACTTAAGGAACGCGGGACTCGACACCATATACCGCTACAAGTATACGGGACGTCATATAAACTTTCTTGTGCTTACCGTATCTCCTATGGATAAGCACGGATACTTTACTTCGGGCTCGACCGCAATAAACATCCGCGACCTTGTGGAATACGCAGACCACATCATCGTTGAGGTAAACGAGAGCAATCCGCGTACCTTCGGCGACACGTACATCCACATAAGCGAGGTCGATACGATAATCGACAGCGAGGACAACAAGATAATCTACATCCCCGTAAGAGACCCGAACGAAACGGACGCCGTAATAGGCAAGACGATAGCCGAGCTTGTAAACGACGGCGACACCGTACAGCTGGGCATAGGCGGCATACCCACCGCGTGCGCCCGCGAGCTTACTCATAAGAAGCACCTGGGCATACATACCGAAATGTTGAACGACGGTCTTGTATACCTTCTCAAATCGGGAGCCATAGACAATACGGCGAAGAATTATTATCAGAACAAGATAATAACCACCTTCTCCATGGGCTCCAAGGACGTTTACGATTACATTGACGACAATCCGAACATCCTGCATCTGAGAAGCGCTTACGTGAACCAGCCGGCGATAATATCGCGCAACGACAACTTCGTTTCGATAAACACGACGCTCCAGATAGACCTTATGGGTCAGTGCGCGTCCGAGGCCATAGGCACGAGCCAGATATCCGGCGTCGGCGGCCAGACCGATACGGCCGTAGGCGCAAAGGAATCGAACGGCGGCCGC
Organism: Clostridia bacterium; assembly: GCA_017419325.1. Classification (GTDB taxonomy): domain Bacteria; phylum Bacillota; class Clostridia; order Oscillospirales; family RGIG577; genus RGIG577. Next base: position 15,023 of record JAFOLN010000103.1, on the reverse strand, counting down.
GCCGTTATCGCGCTCCACTCGACGCGCGAGCTCAAGCAGAAGGACGGCACGAAAAAGCGCGTATCGAACATATATCCCGTTCACCCCAAGGGAACGGTAATATCGCTCATGAGAAACGACGTGGATTTCGTCATCACCGAGTACGGCGTGGCGGCGCTGCGCGGCGCAAGCCTTAAGGAACGCGCAACCTCGCTTATAAACATAGCCCATCCCGATTTCAGAGACGAGCTTACCGAAGCCGCTAAGAAGTGGTATCTCATATAATCCGGGGAGGGAATATGTCATACAGAGAGCAGTATTTAAAGAAGTTTACCACGGTTGAGGGCGTGCTTGACAGCCTGAAGGACGGAGATTATATCTTCTGCGGCAGCGCATCGTGTGAACCGCTTACGTTTTTCAATCATTTTCACACGCTGCACGGCAAACGGCATAATATAACGCTCCACTTCAATCAGCTTACGAGCAACGCGCCGATGTTCGATGAAAAATACCGCGACCTTTACAATATAGAGAGCGCGTTTTTCTCGAAGAACTATAAGAGACTTAACGAAGAGGGCATGGTTTCACTCATGCCGGCTCATCTTCACAACACGGGAAGAGACACCATATTCCGCATGAAGCTGAACGGACAGCATATGAACGTTGCGCTGTTCACCGTTTCGCCGATGGATAAGCACGGCTATTTCACAACGGGCTCGACCGCGGGCTATTACCGTGAATTCATCGATTTTGCCGACAGGGTCATCGTTGAGGTAAACGAATCGTCTCCGCGAACCTTCGGAGATACGTACCTTCACATATCCGAGGTGGATATGATATACGAAAGCGACGACCATAAGATAGCCTACCTGCCGAGAGTGCAGCCCACCGAGACTGACAGGCTGATAGGCAAGGCGATAGCCGAGATAGTAAACGACGGCGACACGCTGCAGCTCGGCATAGGAGGAATCCCCTCCGCATGCGTATCGGAGCTTATGCATAAAAGAGACCTGGGAATACACACCGAAATGCTCAACGACGGCTTCGTCGATCTCATAAAAGCGGGCGCGGTGACAAACAGAAAGAAAAATTACTTCCCGAACGTCATCGTTACGGCGTTTACCCAGGGCTGCAAGGAAACATACGACTTCGTTGACAACAATCCGGGCGTTCTTCATCTTTCGTCCACGTTCACGAACTCGCCGTGGGTCGTTGCGAGAAACGACAACTTCGTTGCGATAAACGCGGCGCTCATGGTCGACCTTATGGGTCAGACGGCGTCGGACGCGGTGGGAAAGAGCCAGATATCGGGCGTCGGAGGACAGAACGATATGGTGGTGGGCGCGAAAGAGTCGAAGGGCGGACGCTCCGTCATAGCGCTGCACTCCACAAGAAAGCTTAAAAAGCCGGACGGCACGACGGAGATGATTTCCACGATAACGCCGACGCTTCCCTACGGAACGCCTGTAACGCTTTCGAGGAACGACAACGACTTTGTATGCACCGAATACGGCATGGCGGCGCTCAGAGGCGCGAGCCTTAAGGAAAGAGCGATGTCCCTTATAAATATTGCTCATCCCGATTTCAGAGATATGCTTCTGGAAGAAGCAAAAAGATGGTACCTTATCTAATACGTTTTTTATAAAAAATAATAACAGATTTATTATAATGGAGGATTAAATAATGAGCTACGAGGAAATGTACAGGCAGAAATTTACGACTTTGGATCACATTTATTCTTTACTCAAGGACGGAGATTACATCTACTGCCTCAATTCGAGCGCCGAGCCGAGAACGTTTCTCGCGCATCTGCACGAACTTAAGGGCAAGGTAAAGGACCTTCACTTCCAGATGGGTCTTACCAGCTTAAAGGCACAGGTTTTCCAGGAGGAGTATTCCGAGATAGGCAGCTTTGTAAGCTCCTTCTTCCCGCGCCACTTTACGCCCCTCCAGAGACAGGGCCGCGCATCCTACATCCCGCTGCACCTTCGCAACACCGGTAAGGACGCAATCTATCACTTAAAGCATGTGGGCCAGCCGATAAACTACGTTGTACTCGACGTATCCCCGATGGATAAGCACGGCTACTTCACCTCCGGCTCCACGGCAATGGCTATGCGTATGTTCGCTGAATACGGCTATAAGCTCATCGTTGAGGTAAACGAGGCATGCCCGAGAACCTTCGGCGACACCTACATCCACATCTCCGAGGTTGACTACATCATAAATTCCGAGGACAACAAGATTAACTACCTTCCCAAGATTCCGCCGTCGGATCAGGACAGACAGATAGGCAAGATGATCGCCGAAATGGTAAATGACGGCGACAACGTACAGCTCGGTATCGGCGGTATCCCGTCCGCATGCGCGGAAGAGCTCGTTGACAAGAAGGACCTGGGCGTTCACACCGAGATGCTCAACGACGGTCTTGTATTCCTTGCAAAGCACGGCGCAATCACGAACAGAAGAAAGAACTACTTCAAGAACAAGTTCGTAACGGCGTTCTCCGCAGGCTCCAAGGACGTTTACGACTTCATCGACGACAACCCGAACGTACTCCACCTTCAGGTTGCATTCGTAAACAACCCCGAAGTGTTTGCAAGAAACGACAATGTTATCTCCGTAAACACCACGCTGCAGGTTGACCTTATGGGTCAGTGCGCATCCGAGGCAATCCTTACGAACCAGATCTCCGGTACGGGCGGCCAGACCGAGACCATCATCGGCGCGAAGGAATCCAAGGGCGGCAAGTCCATCATCGCTCTCCACTCCACCCGTGAGTTAAAGCAGCCCGACGGCTCGAAGAAGCGCATCTCCACCATACTCCCCGTACAGCCCGAGGGTACCGTTGTTTCCCTTACGAGAAACGACGTTGACTTCGTTGTTACCGAGTACGGCGTAGCAGCATTAAGAGGCGCAACCCTTAAGGAGCGCGCTCGTTCCATGATAAACATCGCTCATCCCGATTACAGACCGGAGCTTGAAGAGCAGGCTAAGAGACTCTGGCTCCTCTGATTTAAGACGAAATAACCTTTGGCGGCGCGCTGTGCGCGCCGCCAAAAAAATCTGTTCACAGGTAAAAATTTCAAATAAAGGACGTGTAAAAATGAGTTACGAAGAAATGTACCGACAGAAAATGACCACATTGGACGCGGTTTACGGTATGCTCAGGGACGGAGATTTCATCTGCTGCATGACATCCAGCGCAGAGCCAAGGACATTTCTTACATTTCTTCATACACTAAAGGGCGTAAGAAGGAACCTTCATTTTCTTACGAATTTCACGACACTCAAAAATGCCGAGGCTTTCAGGGACGAATACGCCGATCTGTGCGATTTTGTAAGCCCGTTCTTCCCGACCAAGCGCCTTGACCTTCAGAAAAGCGGGCGCGCGTCGTATATACCGATGCATCTTCGGAACAGGGGAACGGAGGCTGTGTATCATCTGAAGCATATATCGCAGCCCATGAATTACGTTATAATCGCCGTATCTCCCATGGATAAGCACGGCTATTTTTCGTCCGGCTCCTGCGCCATCGCCATGCGCCCGTATCTTGAATACGGCTGCAAGGTGATACTCGAGGTAAACGAGAGCGTTCCGCGCACCTTCGGCGACACTTATATACACGTTTCCGAGGCAGACTATATATATAATTCCCACGATAACCTGCTTTCATATTCCTCCGCGCCCGTTCCGACGGACGAGGACAGAAATATAGGCAGGATGATAGCCGACCTTGTCCATGACGGCGACACCGTGCAGCTTGGCATAGGCGGCATACCGTCGGCCTGCGCCATAGAGTTTGCGCAGAAGCGGGACCTTGGCATCCATACGGAGATGTTCAACGACGGCCTTCTCTATCTTTGCAAGGCGGGAGCCGTAACGAACAGAAAGAAGAACTTTTTTAAGAACAAGACGGTAACGTCCTTCTCCTCCGGCTCAAAGGAAGTGCTCGACTACGTTGACGACAACCCGGGCATACTCCACCTTGACGCGAAGTTCGTAAACCACCCCGCCGTGTTTTCGCAGAACGACAACATCATTTCGGTCAACACCACGCTGGGCATAGATCTTATGGGTCAGTGCTCCTCCGAGGCCATCCTTACGGAGCAGCTTTCGGGCACGGGCGGTCAGACCGAGACCATACTGGGCGCGAAGGAGTCAAAGGGCGGGCGTTCCGTCATCGCTCTTCACTCCACAAGGAACATAAAGCAGCCGGACGGCTCGACAAAGCGCATCTCAACCATATATCCCGTTCATCCCGAGGGCACGGTCATCTCCCTTGCGAGAAACGACGTGGACTTCGTATGTACGGAGTACGGCATGGCGGCGCTCAGGGGAGCGACGCTCAAGGAGCGCGCCCGCGCGCTTATAAACATAGCCCACCCCGATTACAGAGCCGAACTTGAGGAAGCGGCAAAGCGCCTCTGGCTTATCTGAAAGACGTAAACCAAGGAATCCACCAAAACAGGAATGTGCAAAATATGAGTTACGAAGAAATGTACCGCCAAAAATTCACCACGCTGGACGATGTATACTCGAAGCTTAACGACGGAGATTACATCTGCTGTCTTACGGCAAGCGCTGAGCCCAGAACGTTCATCACGTTTCTCCACAGGCTTAAGGGCATAAGAAAGAACCTTCATTTTCAGGCGAATTTCCCCACGCTTATGAAGTCCGAGATAGCAGGCGACGAATACGCCGACATCGGCGACTTTTCCAGCACCTTCTTCCCGCGCCACCGCGTCAGCATGCAGCGGACGGGCCGCGCGTCGTACATACCGGTGCATCTTCGCAACACGGGCATAGATACGATATATCATTTGAAGCATATAGGAAAGCCCGCGAATTACGTAGTTATGGCTGTGTCTCCCATGGACAAGCATGGCTACTTTACCTCCGGCTCCTGCGCCATGGCAATGCGCATGTACTTAAAATACGGCTGTAAGATAGTGGTCGAGGTAAACGAGGCGTGCCCGCGCACCTTCGGCGACACACAGGTACACATTTCCGAGGTGGACTACATATATAATTCCCACGACAATCAGTTAAATTACTTCCCGACGCCCGACCCCACGGACGACGACAGGAAGATAGGCAAAATGATAGCCGACCTTGTTCACGACGGCGACAACATACAGCTGGGCATCGGCGGCATACCGTCGGCATGCGCCGTGGAGCTTGCGAACAAGCGGGATCTGGGCGTTCATACCGAGATGTTCAACGACGGCCTTGTATATCTTTGCAAGGCGGGCGCCATCACGAACAAAAAGAAGACTTACTTTAAGGACAAGGTGGTAACGGCATTCTCATCCGGTTCGCCCGAGGTGTTCGAGTATATCGACGACAACCCCGGCATACTCCATCTGGCCGTAGGCTTTGTAAACAACCCCGCCACCTTTGCCCGAAACGACAACATACTGTCCGTAAACACCACGCTGGGCGTAGACCTTATGGGTCAGTGCTCCTCCGAGGCGGTGCGCACCGAGCAGATATCGGGCACGGGCGGTCAGACCGAGACGGTCATCGGCGCGAAGGAGTCAAGGGGCGGACGCTCCGTCATCGCGCTCCATTCGACGAGAGATTTAAAGCAGCCCGACGGCACGACAAAGCGCATATCAAACCTCGTTTCGGCGCATCCCGAGGGCACGGTCATATCCTTGAGCCGAAACGATGTGGACTTCGTCATAACGGAATACGGCATGGCGGCGCTTCGAGGCGCGACCCTTCGTGAACGCGCCCGCGCGCTCATAAATATAGCCCACCCGGATTTCCGCGACGAGCTTACGGAACAGGCAAAACGTCTCTGGCTTTTATAAAGGCCCATCCCTTCGGTATTCGGCGGCAGACAGCACGCGGCCCAATACCGAAGGTACCAAAAATCTGAATACAGGAATGATATAATATGAATTATCAGGACATGTACAACAAAAAACTCACCACCATCGAGCATGTATACGAAATGCTTGAGGACGGCGAATATATAGCCGTTATAAACAACAGCGCGGAGCCGCAGACCTTTTTAAAGCGTCTCCACGAGGCGCACGGCAAGGTAAAGGGCGTATGCATCCAGATGGGCAACATAACCTTCACCCCCGAATTTTTCGATGAGAAATACAAGGATCTCGCGTATGTGGAGAGCTCCTTCTTCGGACGCAATTACACTCCGCTCCAGTCGCAGGGACGCTCCACCTATGTTCCCGTACATCTCCGCAACTCGGCAAAGGAGCTTATATTCCATCTGAACCGCGTTAAGCGTCCCGTAAGGCACGTTATAGTGTCGGTATCTCCCATGGATAAGCACGGCTACTTTTCCACCGCCACCAACGGCATCGCCATAAGACTGTGGCAGAAATATGCCGATGACATTATCGTTGAGGTAAACGAGGCGTGCCCCCGCACCTTCGGCGACACGCATCTTCACATTTCCGAGGTATCGGCAATATATAAGTCGGACGAGACGAGCATTTTTTACGCGAAGAAGCCCGAGCCCTCCGAGATCGACAGAAACATAGGCCGCTCCATCGCCGAGATAGTAAACGACGGCGACACCATCCAGCTGGGCATAGGCGGCATACCGTCGGCCTGCGCAATGGAGCTTTCGCACAAGCATGACCTTGGCATCCATACCGAGATGTTCAACGACGGCCTTATGTACCTGTGCGAATGCGGAGCGGTAACGAACAGAAGGAAGAATTATTTCAGGAACAAGACGGTAACGGCGTTCTCGGCGGGCACGAAGGAGCTTTTCGATTACGTTGACAACAATATAAACATACTTCATCTGTCGATAGCGTTCGTAAATCAGCCCGACGTGGTGGCAAGAAACGACAACTTCGTTTCCGTAAACACGACGCTCCAGGTGGACCTCATGGGACAGTGCTGCTCCGAGGCCATACAGACGCGCCAGATATCCGGCACCGGCGGTCAGACGGAGACCGTCCTCGGCGCGAAGGAGTCCCACGGCGGACGCTCCATAATCGCGCTCCATTCCACCAGAATGATAAAGCAGCCCGACGGCTCGAGAAAGCGCATATCGAACATACAGTCCATCCATCCCGAGGGCTCGGTAATATCGCTGTCGAGAAACGACGTGGACTTCGTATGCACAGAGTACGGCATGGCGGCGCTCAGAGGAGCAACCCTTAAGGAACGCGCCCGCGCGCTTATAAACGTGGCGCATCCCGATTACAGGGCGCAGCTTGAGGAGGAAGCAAAAAGGCTTTGGCTTTTATAAACAAAACATGAGAAAATGCGGCGAAAGCCGCTTTTCTTTCGACCTATAAGGCTTTGAGAGGAAATAAAAATGGATTTTATCGAGGCAGTTATATATACCTCAACCGAGGGCATAGAAATACTCACCGCCCGCCTCATAATGGCGGGGATAACGGGCTTTGTCATAGAGGACTCCGAGGATTTCAAGGAGTTTCTTGAGGACACCACGCCCCGCTGGGATTACGTTGACGACGAGCTTATGAATAAAATGGCCGACACGGAGTCGAAGGTGAAGCTCTACCTTACGAACGACGCGCAGGGGCGCGAAATGCTCGACTGCGTGTCGGAGGAAGTGAAGGCGCTGAAGGAAAGCGACGAAATCGGCGCATACGGCAGGCTTCAGATTGAGCTTTCAAACGTGCGCGAGGAGGACTGGGACGGCAACTGGAAGCAGTATTTCAAGCCCTTCAACGTGGGAAAGCGCTTCGTTGTAAAGCCGTCGTGGGAGGAGTGCTCCCCCGGGGACGGCAGAATGATTCTTGAGATAGACCCGGCGTCCAGCTTCGGCACCGGCTCCCACCATACGACGAAGCTCTGCCTTATGGCGCTGGAGGAAGCGGTAAAGGCGGGCGACCGCGTGCTTGACATGGGCTGCGGCACGGGCATTCTCGGTATTGCCTCGGCGCTTCTCGGCGCGGGTGAGGTCACGGCCGTGGACATTGAGGAGCACAGCGCAAGGACGGCCCTTGAGAACGCCGTAAAGAACGGCATAGAAAAGGAGCGCTTCACAACGTATTTCGGCAATATAATTGACGATGACGCGCTCTGCCGCAAAATCGGCACGGGCTACGACGTTATCGCCGCGAACATTGTGGCCGACGTGATAATCGCCATGAGAGAGCGTTTCTTTGAGTTCTTAAAGCCGGGCGGCACGCTCATCGTTTCGGGACTCATAATGGAGCGCGCGCACGAGGTTGAGGAGAAGCTCGTTTCGGCGGGATTTGTTACCGTAAGAAAAAGCGCGCTTTCGGACTGGTGCGCCATTGTGATGAAAAAATGAAATTTGCGCGAGCTTAAATAAAATTATAGACAAACAGCGGGGGATTTTGTATAATAAACTGTATGCATTGAAGATAGGAGTTTTACATTTGCCCAAGTTTTTTGTGGAACCTTTTAAAGTCGGTATCGACAAAATAATAATAGATAACGACGACGTGGGTCACATCTCAAAGGTGCTCAGGCACCGCGAGGGCGACGTTATAACCGTCTGCGACGGCGAAAAGAACGACTACATCTGCAGAATAGACGAGATATCCCGCGGGCGCATCGTCTGCGCCGTGCTTGAGAAGCATAAGAACGAGGCCGAGCCCGATGTGGAGCTTACGCTGTATCTTGCGCTCCCGAAGGGCGACAAGGCCGATTTTATAGTGCAGAAGGCGGTGGAGCTTGGCGCGGGACGAATCGTCATGTTCGAGGGCGAAAACAGCGTGGCAAAAAGGCCGAAGGACGCCCGCGAGACAAAAAAGAAGCTTTTAAAATGGCAAAAGACCGCGCTCGAAGCCGCAAAGCAGTGCGGACGCGGAGTCATACCTAAGACAGACGGCATATATACGTTCGGCGAGGCCGTGGAGATGGCGAAAAAGTGCGATGTGACCGTTTTTCTCCATGAAAAGGAGGAAACGGGCGGGCTTTATGACCTTTACGGCAAAAGCATAAAAACAGCCGCGCTTTTCGTGGGGCCGGAGGGAGGCTTTTCCCCCTCGGAGGCCGAATATGCAAAAGCCTCGGGCGCGCATTTGACAGGTCTTGGCAGACGCATACTACGCCTTGAAACGGCGGCGGTTGCGGCTTCGGCCATAATAATGCATATTACGCACAACTTATAAAGGAGTGGATACTTTTGGCGAAAAAACATGAAAGGAAACCTGTTGTCGAGGATGAAAAGACCCGAAGAGACAACGTCATAGGCTCAAGACTGCTTGCGCTTCTGGCGCTGTCGGTGCTCTATATTTTCATCCTGATGTTTCTTTATAATTCCATAACGGGCATAACAAACATCGTCATGGGCTTTACGGCGATAAAGGTGATATTCTATGTATCGATAGCGCTGCTTGCGGCCTCGGCCGTGTTCTTTATCGTGCGCCGCGCAAAAAAGACGGACGAGCAGTTCAAAATAGTAACGGGCGGCAACGCGCTGGCCACGTTCATCGTCTTCTTCGCGGCTTCGGCGCTGATACTCAAGTATGACGTTGCGGCGATAAAGCTTATGTACGTTGTCATACCCGTGTGGTTCCTTATATACATGATATACAAGCTGTATGTAAGGGAGTTCTTCACCGTATCGCTGACGGCGGCCATAGGCGGCGGGCTTCTTTATTTCATGTACCGCCTGAGCTTTGCGACGGCGGGCGTTGACGGGTCGTTTTCATCGGCGCTCAAGTCTTTCGAGACGGGCTTTTTCGTAATATTCATCGTCCTTGCCGTGCTGGAGTGCATTATGATAGCGCTGGCAAAGAAGAACGACGGACATCTTACGAAGTCGAAGACCTCGAAGCGCATAGCCTCGCCGAACGCGCAGTACGCGCCGCTCTTTATCGCCCCCGCGATATTCGTGGCATGCCTTGTTGTATCGCTTTTCTATTCGCAGATACTTTTCTACGGCATATTCGTGCTGGCGGGATTCTGGTTCATTATGTTCATATATTACACTTATGTGATGATGAAAAAGTAAAACGGAGCCGAAGGCTCGTTCCCCAAGGGGAGCGGGCCTTTTTATTATGCCTTAAGCCGTATGTTGCGCGGGCGCGCCTGTGGCTGTAATAAAACGTCAAATATTGTACATATATATTGACAATTATATTAAGGTCTGAAATAATTATTAGGATATCATGATTTGGCGCATTACAAGAGGTGCATAGGATGCTTAAACTTGCAGGCTACTTAAAGCCTTATATCGGAATAGTTATAATATCGCTGGCGCTCCTTTTTACACAGGCCATGTGCGACCTTAATCTCCCCAACTTCATGGCCGACATCGTAAACACGGGCATACAGCGAATGGGCGTGGAGACGCTTGCTCCCGCGCGCATGGACGGGGAGGCCATGGCGCTTCTTTTGGACGTAAGCCCCGATGAAAACGATAAAGTCATCGCATCGTCGTATACGAAAAGCGAGACGGAGACGAGGATATATATTCTCCGCGAGGACGCGGACATACCCGCGCTTGAGCGCGCCGTAACGCTTGCGGCGCAGACGCTTCATGTGCTCTCGGGCAACGCCTCCGAAACGGACGCGCAGGCGCTCCTTTCCGCGGACGTAAGCGACAGCGCCCGCGTTCAGGCGGCTTTAAGCGAAGCGGAATTTACGCCCGACTCGGTAAGGGAGCAGAACGCGGCCGCGCTTACGCGGGCCGTATTTGTGCGGGCGGGCGGCGACGCCGACCGTGCGCAGATGCACTTTATATATAAAAGCGGAGGGGTAATGCTTCTGGTCTCGCTTTTAGGCGTGGCGGCGGCCATAGGCGTGGGCTTTTTCTCGTCTCGCGTAAGCTCGGCCGTTGCAAGGGATTTAAGGCGCGACTTATTCAAAAAAGTCGAAAGCTTCTCGAACGCCGAATTCGACAAGTTCTCCACCGCGTCCCTCATCACCCGCACGACGAACGACATAACGCAGATACAGCTCGTCACAACCATGGCCATGCGCATAATGATCTACGCCCCCATAATGGGCATAGGCGGCGTAGTCATGGTCTTGAGCCGCTCCGTTTCCATGACATGGACGATAGTGCTGTCGGTGGGCGTGCTCATAGCCATGATAATAGTCATATTCTTTATCGCCATGCCGAAATTCAAGATAATTCAGAAGCTTATCGACAAGCTGAACCTTGTTGCCCGCGAGAACCTTACGGGCGTTACGGTAATGCGCGCCTTCGGAAGCGAGGAGTTCGAGCACGCGCGCTTCGACCGCGCCAATACGGAGCTTATGAAGACGAGCCTCTTTATAAACCGCGTCATGGTGTTCATGATGCCCATGATGATGCTTATAATGAACCTGACGATGCTTCTCGTTCTCTGGGCGGGCGCGGGACGCATAAACGCGGGCGAGCTTATGGTGGGCGACGTCATGGCCTTCTTACAGTACGCCATGCATATAATAATGTCTTTCTTCATCATCTCCGTCATGTTCATAATGGTGCCCCGCGCAAGCGTTGCGGGCGACCGCGTGTACGAGGTGCTTAAAGAGGAGCCGTCCATTAAGGACAAAAGCGAGACCGAGAGCATCCGCGAGGATATGCGCGGCACGGTGGAGTTCGACCATGTGAGCTTCAAATACGGAGACGCGGGTCAGAATGTTTTAAGCGACATAACATTCACGGCGCGCCCCGGCCGCACCACCGCCATCATCGGCGCGACGGGCAGCGGAAAGACGACGCTCCTTAATCTTATCATGCGCTTTTACGACGCGACCGAGGGCACGGTCAGAGTGGGCGGCGTTGACGTAAGGGAGCTTTCGCAAAGCGAGCTCAGGCGCGACATAGGCTATGTGCCGCAAAAGGGACTGCTTTTCTCGGGCACAATAGAGTCGAACCTTAAATACGCCGACGAGAACGCCTCGAAGGAGGACATTGAGCGCGCCATTGAGGTGGCGCAGGCGGCCGAGTTCGTTTACAAGAAGGAGGGCGGCATTCTTTCGCCGGTGGCGCAGGGAGGCTCCAACGTATCGGGCGGCCAGCGCCAGAGGCTAAGCATAGCGAGGGCGATACTCCGCAAGGCCTCCGTTTATATATTCGACGACAGCTTCTCCGCGCTTGACTTCAAGACGGACGCGCGCCTTCGCGCCCGCCTTAAGAGCCATGTAAAGGACGCGACCGTCATAATAGTTGCGCAGAGGATAAGCACCATAATGGACGCGGACGAGATACTCGTGCTGGACGAGGGGCGCATCGTGGGCGCGGGCAGGCATGAAGAGCTTATGTCATCCTGCGGCGTATACCGTGAGATAGCCGCGTCCCAGCTTGGAATGGAGGCGGTCTGAATGCAGGGAAGAGGACCTCGCGGAGCCATGAACCGCAGGGAGGGAGCAAAGGATTTTAAGGGCACCTTAAAGAAGCTTGTAAAGTACATGAGCGAGTTTAAGCTCATGCTTTTTGCCGTTGTTTTATTCACCGTGGCCTCCACAGTATTCACGATAATAGGCCCCGCGATACTCGGCACCATAACCACCCGCATATACGAGGGCGTTATGCTCATGGCACAGGGCACCGGCGGCATCGACTTCGAGGCCATAATAAAGACGGCCGTGCTGCTTATAGGGATATATCTTTTAAGCGCGCTGTTTTTATACCTTCAGGGCTTCGTCATGTCGTCTGTCTCCATGAAGGTGACGTACAATCTCAGACGCGACATATCGGACAAGATAGCCCGCCTGCCGCTTTCGTATTTCGACAAAAAGAACTTCGGCGAGGTGCTGTCGCTCATAACGAACGACGTTGACGCCATAACGAACAGCTTAAACCAGAGCCTTACGCAGATAATCTCGTCCGTGGTCACCCTTGTGGGCGTCTTCATCATGATGGTGCTCATAAGCCCCGTCATGGCGGTCATAACGCTTTGCATAATACCGCTTTCCGCGCTCGTTATGATGCTCGTGGTAAGGCGGTCGCAGAAATACTTCGCCGCGCAGCAGAAGTACCTGGGCCACGTAAACGGTCACATAGAGGAGATGTATTCAAGCCATGTGGTCGTAAAGGCCTTCGGCGCGGAGGAAAAGTCGGTGGAGTCCTTTGACAAGCTTAACGGCGAGCTTTATACATCCGCGTGGAAGTCGCAGTTCCTTTCGGGAATGATGCACCCGCTTATGATGTTCATAGGAAACCTGGGCTACGTGGCGGCGGCCATAATGGGCGGCTACTTCGCCATCACGGGACGTATCACCGTCGGAAACATTCAGGCGTTCATCCAGTATGTAAGGAACTTTACGCAGCCCCTGTCGCAGATTGCCAATATATCGAACGTGATACAGCAGACGGTAGCGGCGGCGGAGCGCGTGTTCGAATTTCTTGACGAGGCGGAGGAGACGGCCGACGCCGATATGCCCGCCGACGCGTCAAACACGCGGGGCGACGTAAGCTTCGACCATGTGCGCTTCGGATACTCGCCGGACAAAATAATAATAAAGGACTTTACGTCCTACGTTAAAAAAGGTCAGAAGGTGGCAATCGTCGGCCCCACGGGCGCGGGCAAGACAACGATGGTAAATCTCCTTATGCGCTTCTATGAGCTTAACGGCGGCGCGATACGCATAGACGGCGAGGACATAACCCGCTTTAAGAAAAAGGACCTTCGGGCGCAGTTCGCCATGGTAACGCAGGAGCCGTGGCTTTACAGCGCAAGCGTAAGGGAAAACATCCGCTACGGCCGCCTCACGGCGACGGACGAAGAGGTGGAAAACGCGGCAAAGGCGGCGCAGGCGCACCACTTCATTATGACGCTGCCCGAGGGCTACGACACTGAGCTCAACGAAGAGTCGTCGAATGTCTCCCAGGGGCAGAAGCAGCTTCTCACCATAGCCCGCGCGGTGCTTGCCGACCCGAAGATACTCATCCTTGACGAGGCCACCAGCTCCGTCGATACGCGCACGGAGGCGCTCATACAGAAGGCGATGGACAATCTTATGGAGGGGCGCACAAGCTTTATCATAGCTCACCGCCTGTCCACGATACGCGACGCCGACATGATACTCGTCATGAACGAGGGCGATATAATAGAGCAGGGCACCCACGAGGAGCTTCTTGAAAAGCGCGGCTTCTACTACGAGCTCTATAACGCCCAGTTCGCGGGCAATACGTCGGCCGCATAATAAAAACAACGCGCGAAAGACTCGGTATTTCGCGGCTCGGGAGAAAATGATATGGCAAATCTGTTCGATTATCTTGACTGGCGCGCGGACGTGCCCTTTTCGGTCGCCCCCTTTAACGAGGTGGACAATCTTGTGCTTTCGATGCTTTCGTATACAAAGTTCGACGGCATAGTAAGCGGCGGCGCAAGCGAAATAAGCCTCCGCGACGCGGCGGACGCCTTCTTTTCGGTGCATTCAAAGGAGGACATAGAAAAGCACGCCGTTTTTTCAAACAGAGCGCCGCTGCTCCTTCCGAAAATGCTTGACGGAGCGCGGTTCTGTGACATTCGTCTGAGAAACTACATGAACGTGATAGACAAAAAAACGGACTCTCAGGTCTCGGCGGTCACGTTCCTTCTCTCCGACGGCACGGCGTTCGTCGCGTTTCGCGGCACCGATGAAACATATGTGGGCTGGAAAGAGGACTTTAACTTCAGCTACCGGGAGCAGACCGGGGGACAGCGCGCCGCAGCCGTTTATCTTGACCGCGTCGGGGACGCGGCCCCGCGCCTCAGAGTGGGCGGCCACTCAAAGGGCGGAAACTTTGCGGTATACGCCTCCGCGTTCTGCAGTGAAAGCGTACAGAGCCGCATAGAGACGGTGTACACGAACGACGGCCCCGGACTTATAGAGCCGCTTACAAAGAGCGAGGCGTATAAAAGAATACTTCCCAGGATAAGAAGCATAGTTCCCGACTCCTCCGTTGTGGGCATGCTTCTTTCGAGGGGATATGAGCATAAGGTAATAAAAAGCTCCGCACGCGCCGTTTTACAGCACGACGGCTTTACATGGAACGTGGAGAGGGACCGTTTTACAGAGACGGTTCTCTCCGATCACGGCAAATTCACCGAGCAGGCGCTGGGCTCATGGATAGGGGGCTTAAGCGACGCGGAGAGAGCGGCGTTTACCGAGACCGTATTCGACATTCTTG
>JAFOLN010000102.1 GCA_017419325.1 Clostridia bacterium | reverse complement strand
GAGGAACAGAGCGGCATTTGCCAGGTCTTCCGGAGCCTGAGCTCTGTGGAGAGACGACATGTTTACTGCGAGCTTCATCATGATGGACTTCGGATCGTTCGTGTCAGCGAAGAACTGCGGCCTTAAATCCTTGAAGCCCTGTGCGCCGTGCTCATACATGGGCGTATAAACGAAGCCGGGGCATATAGCGTTCACGTTTATGTTGAACGCGCCCATATCGGTGGATACGGACTGTACGAGGTTGATAACGCCGGCCTTGGACGCGTTCTACTGCGGCTGCAGCGAGGTGGACTCGAAAGCGGCGATAGACGCGGTGCAAACGATCTTGCCTTCCTTCTTCTCCTTGAATACGTCATAGAACGCCTGTATAACTCTTACCATACCGAAAAGGTTGATATCGAACATGCGCTCCCAGTCGGAAACGAGTACGTTGGTGAACGGAGGGCCTAAGCAGGGGGTCTTGTCGGGCTTGTAGCCGTAGCTTACGCCCGCGTTGCTAAGAAGGAAGTCGATGGTGCCGAATTCCTTCATAACGCCGTCCTTCATAGCGGCAACGTCCTCATCCTTCGATACGTCGCACTTGTAGAATGCGGCCTTACTGCCGAGGGCCTTTATCTCTTCAACGGTAGCCTTGCCCTTTTCCTCGTTGTAGTCGCATACTGCGATATCCGCGCCTGCTTTTGCGAATTCCATTGCGATTGCGTGACCGATACCGGTCGCGGAACCGGTGACAACGGCTACTTTTCCGCTAAAATCATATGATACCTTCATCAGTGTACCTCCTTTTTATTATGAAATCTCAAATCTGCAGCTTATCTGCGGATAATACCGGAGTCTACGTTGAGCTCCTGTCCGGTGATCTCCTTCGAGCCGTCGCTGCAGAGCCACATTACCGCGTTCGCCATATCCTGCGGCGTCTGCGGACGCTTGAATACAGACTGGCTTGCCAGCTTCTTCATGATGGACTCGGGATCGTTCTCAGCTGCAAATCTGTCCGGGAACTTATCCTTGAACGCCATGCCGCCCTTCTGGTACATGGGAGTGTATACGAAGCCCGGATTGAGGATATTGATGTTTACGTTGAATGCGCCAAGCTCCTTCGAGGTAGCCTGCACGAGGTTTATTATAGCTCTCTTCGATGCGCTGTACTGCGGCATCGTCGGGTTGAGCATATGCGCGGAGATGGAAGCCGTTACTACTATCTTGCCGGCCTTCTGCTTCATGAATACGGGCTCGAACGCTTGCAGGCAGCGCAGCGTGCCGAAGAAGTTTACTTCAAACACGCGCTTGAAGTCGTCGAGCGCTATGCCGCACAGCGGAGGACCTAACTGGTCGTTCGCCGCCGATACGCCCGCGTTTATGAACATGCAGTCGATGCGGCCGAAGTCCTTTATGATGGCGTCTCTTGCCTTCGCTACCGATTCCGCGTCGGTCGTGTTTATCGGATAGAACGCTGTCTTCGGTGCGCCTGCCTCTTTTGCAAGCTCCGCCGTCTGCGCGCCGTCCTTTTCGTTGTAGTCGCAAATGATAATGGTTGCGCCGGCCTTTGCAAATTCAATGGCCGTTCCTCTGCCTATACCCGTTGCGGCGCCGATTATCACGGCTATATCGCCTGAAAAGTCGAACTTTACATTCATCTGGTGTGCCTCCTTACTTATGTAGTTATTGAACAATAAAAGCGGGGCGCGGGAGCCGTGTCCCGCCTCGTCTTACAGAACAGTCCGTTATCTCGTAACGATACCGGAGTCTACGCAGAGATACTGGCCCGTTATCTCCTTCGCAGCGTCGGAGCAGAGGAAAAGTGCCGCGTCCGCCATATCCTTCGGCGACTGCGGTCTGTGAAGCGACGACATCATGATGGCCATCTTGTTCATGATCTCCTCGTTCGTCTCAACGTCGGCAAATACCTGCGGGCGCAGCTCCTTTAAGTTGTGAGCGCCCTCTTTGTACATATCGGTATAAACGAAGCCGGGGCATATAGCGTTTATGTTGATATTGTAGGGGCCGAAGTCGGTGGACAGGGACTGTACCATGTTGATAACGCCTATCTTCGACGCGTTGTACTGCGGCTGAAGCGAGCTGGGCTGGAATGCCGCGATGGACGCGGTGCAGACGATCTTGCCTTCCTTCTTAGCCACGAACATATCGTAGAAAGCCTGGATGACTCTTACGCCGCCGAAGAGGTTTATCTGGAACATGCGCTTCCAGTCCTGGATAACTACCTGGGTGAACGGAGGGCCTAAGCACGGCTTGCCGTCGGGCGTGTAGCAGCGGCTTACACCTGAGTTGCTTAACTGGAAGTCATCGGTGCCGATTTCCTTTAATACGGCGTCTCTCATT
>JAFOLN010000101.1 GCA_017419325.1 Clostridia bacterium | reverse complement strand
GCCTATGGTCATGGTCGTGCCTATGGTGCAGCCTGCCCCTGCATGAACGTCGGGCATGATGCGTATCTTTGCCCCCTTTGTGAAGGGCTGGTCGCACATGGCCTGTATCTGCCCCTGCGCGGAGGGTTCGAGCTCGTCCGTAAACACCTTCGCGGACGCGTATTTTCCGTGTATCTCTATCATTTTGTACCTCCGATGAGTTAAAATCGAATATCGCCTGTTCTTAAAAAGCCATGAGGCGGAAACGGCTTTCCCTGTCTGTAATGTATAATACCATATCCGATGCGCCGTTTTGGGGTCATTTCGTGTTTATTTGAAAAAAATGTGAGCATGTGATAAAATATCGTTATTACAACAGGGAGCAAAAACAATATGATGTATCTTTCAAAATCGAAATACTGTGAATTATGGCAATGCCCAAAGATGGCATGGCTTCGCAAATACAAGCCTGAGGCGGCGGTCTCGGACGACGGCGCGCAGGCGCGCATGGACGACGGAAACACGGTGGGCGACCTTGCCATGGGGCTTTTCGGCGATTTCGCAGAGGTAACCGAGTTTAAGGACGGAAGGCTCGATATTGACGCCATGATTAAAAAGACAAAGGCTCATATTGATAAGGGCACGCCCGTCATATGTGAGGCGTCCTTTGCGTTTGAGGGGCTCTACTGTGCCGTTGATATCCTGCGCCGAGAGAGAGGCGGCCGGGCGATATACGAGGTTAAAAGCTCAACACACTACGATAAGGCCGTATATTACGCCGACGTCGCATACCAGATGTATGTGCTCAGACGGTGCGGCGTCAATGTGACGGGCGCGTATCTTGTATATATAAACAGCGATTATGTTTTTAACGGTGAGCTTGAGCTTTCAAAGCTCTTTCGCATCGTGGATATATCGGGGAATATAGCCGGGGAATATGCGAATGTGGAGGCAAATATAAATGCCGCAAGGACGCTTATGGAGTCCGACGAAGAACCGTGCTTTGATTTGTCGGTGGGCTGTAAAAAGCCTTATCCCTGTGATTTTTGGGGATACTGCGCGCGAAATCTGCCCGTACCGTCTGTCTTTGACCTCTATCGCCTTCCCCTTGAAAAGAAGCTTGAGTATTACCGCGAGGGGCTTGTGTCCTTTGAGGCGCTGGAGCGCTCCGGAAAGAAAATGAGCGCGGCTGCGAAGCGGCAGATGGATTTTTCCCTCCGGGACAGGGGCACTTTTGTTGACAAAAAGCAGATAAAAGCCTTTCTTGAAAGGCTTTCCTATCCGCTGTACTTTCTCGACTTCGAGACGGTGCAGCCCGCCGTGCCGCGGTACCCGGGAACGAGACCGTATACCCAGATACCTTTTCAATACTCCCTCCATTATATAGAAAGCGATGGCGGCGATATTCGTCACTGTGAGTTCCTCGCAGATCCCGGCGTTGACCCGCGGCGCGATATAGCCGAGAGCCTGTGCCGCGATATACCCATGAACGTCTGTGTCACCGCGTACAACAAATCCTTTGAATGTTTGCGCCTTAAGGAGCTTGCGGAGATGTTCCCCGACCTTCGGGAGCATCTTATGAACATAGCGGACAATATCGTGGATCTTCTCACGCCGTTTCAGTCGGGCTGGTACTATAACCGCGCCATGGGCGGGAGCTTCTCAATTAAGAGCGTGCTCCCCGCCGTATGCCCCGGAGACCCGAAGCTTGATTATCACAATCTCGACGGCGTGCATAACGGCGGCGAAGCCATGAACGCCTTTGCCCATATGGAGAAAATGACGCCCGAGGAACGCGAGATGACGCGAAGAAACCTGCTTAAATACTGTGAACTTGACACATATGCAATGGTAAAGGTGTGGGAGAAGCTGCGCGACGCCGTGATGTAACGGATAGACGCCGCGCTTATCAGTTATGACGCGAAGCCGATGGTTCGCATTTTCGGCTCCGTCTTTATCTGCGGCGCCTCTATATCCGCTTCCTCGATGGTTACGAGCATCTTGTCAGTGACCTTGTCCGTGTCCATGGAAAGGATGCGCGAGGCGTGGTTCATCTTTGAAAGCTCAATGACGTTTCGGACGTATCGGCCGTTGCCGAAGTCCGGCTGATGACGAGCCTCCTCAAAAACGGACGAAAGCTTCGACACGGCGCCGTCGCTTAAGGTCATCCCCTTTGCCCGGCCGATAATGCGGGCAATGTCGCACAGCTCCTGTGCGTCGTAGTCCGCGAAGCGGACATGAAAGGCTATGCGGGAGCGAAGGCCGGGGTTTCGGCTCAGGAACCTTTCCATTTCCCTGGGGTACCCGGCAAAGATCACTACCATGTCCTCGCGCAGGTTTTCCATCTCCTGCACGATGGTGTTTATAGCCTCGTCGCCGTAAAGGCCTTCGCGGCCGTCATTAAGCGAATACGCCTCGTCGATGAACAGCACGCCGCCCATGGCCGCTTTAAATTTTTTCTTTACGATATCCGCCGTCCACCCGACGTACTTGCCAACGAGGTCGCTTCTGCCCACCTCTGTAAGGTGTCCCTTTGACAAAAGCCCGTTCTCTTTCATGATGCGTGCAAAGAGACGCGCCGCCGTTGTCTTCGCCGTGCCGGGGTTGCCTGTGAATACCATATGCATGGCGGCGCGGTCCTGCTTTATGCCTTTGTCCTTGTATATTCTCTGAAGCTTATAGTAGTTCAATGCCTTTCCGATAACTTCCTTTGCTTCATGAAGGCCCACCATTTTTTGAAGCTCGTCAAATGCGGTGCCTCTCGCCGTCTCTTTTGCGGCTTTCTTTCTCGAGACCGCTATGTCCCTGTACTGAGGGAATACCGTGGTCTTCATCTTTATACAATACCATTCGTCAAAAATATCCGAAAGCTCGTCGGGAAGATACAGTTTATCGGAGTCAAGCGTATCGAAAAGATTATCATCGGGCTCGATATGACGACGGCCGCAGAGCATTGCAAGATAATTGCGCGCGGCTTCATTGTCCGCGAGATCCTCCTTTATTTCCACCATGGCGCAGGAGCCGAGATTCTCATAAAACACCTTTTTGAGCCCTTCGCATGCTCTCGGAAGACAGAATACGGTGAGTACACTGTTACGGTATTTTGTCGTCGCCTCGCAGAGAGCCTGAATGGTATCGATCTCTCCGTTTGAGTAGTTGCTGTCCTCCGTGTTGCCGCCGCAGTACCTCAGGATTATTGCGGCGCCCGAAAGGCTTTTATATAAGGTGTTGATACGGCTGCGGGGAAGATCATTTCCGGGATTTATATCCATTGTGCAGTACCTGATGCTTTTAAGCCTGTTGTTTTGGGAAAGCGCCGAAAGCAGCGTGTAAGTCAGTTCTTTTTCGGTATCCGTGTTATTCGTTTCGACAAAATAATGGACGGGATGGCCGTATGCCCCAGGATTTGTTCTCTCCGAAAAAATGCGGTCGAGCTCCGTGCTCAAAGTTTTGTCGGCGCAGAGCTTTCCGGCCGTTTCATAGAGCGACGTCTTTTTCACGGAAGGCATGAGAATATTCTCGGTGAAATTGAAATAACCGTACCTTCTGGAGAGGCCTTCAAGTCCGAATTTTTCAAGCACCTCGTAGTCGTCTTCTATGTAGGAATTGTTTTCGGCCCTGCTAAGCAGATTACATAAAGACGAAAAGGTTATTTCATTCACAGTGACGTCTGTTACATCGAAGCCAAGCGCATTCAAAAAAGCCTGCGCGTCGCCCGCGGTGATATCTGAATCGACTGAAATAATGCCGCAGATTATACTTTCGTTTACGATCCCGGAGACAAAGAAGCAATCCCTGCCGCCGCGGCTTTGCTTAAAGTCTTCGGCTTTTGAGGCGATCAGTCCGGCATGCTGTCTTGCGGCTTTGCGGCTGTCGATGTCACAGGCATATTGCTCTTCGGCAAGCTGAGCGGTCACTTTATAATACATCATGGCTTTTCCCTCCTGTTTTATGCATTGTTTCTTATTACGCTGTTATGGTAGCAAAGGCGATGAGGCAAAAACGGGACACGGACAAAAGAAAAGACCGTGCAAAAACACGGTCAAAAACGGCAGTATTCTTTTCTTATGCGGCATTAAATACCGTACTTTTCCGAGGCCTCCTTAAGGCGGGCTTTTACTCTGTCGGAAAGCTTCGCGGGCGAGGTCACGGTGACATATCCCGCGTACTGCATGGCCCAATGCTCCATGGCCATGGGGCTTGCGATAACGCTGACTGTAACATTGCCGTCGTCCCGCTTTGATATGCGGACGTCCTTTCCGAACCAGTCGATGATCTGGTCGATAAGGTGTTCCCCGGCCACGAACTCCACCCGCTCCGGCCTGTCGGTATACATATACGGCAAAGCGGTGGACAAAAGCTTATAATCTATACCCTTTTCATAACCCTCCACCTGCTTAACGGGGGTGAGCGCGTTTTTCGTGACGGTCATATTCGTGATGCGGTCGAGGCGGTAATACGCCATGTTTCCCCAATATTCGTTTCGCGCCATTAGATAATAGCGCTGGTTGTGGAGGATCAGCTGATAGGGGCTTACGTAGTGGGTGCGCGATTTGTGAAGCTTCTTGTCCGCGCCGTATCTGTTGTAGTCAAACCTTATCTGCCTGTTTTGCTCAATCGCCTCGTCGATAAGCTCTATATTGTAAAAAAGCGATTGATTTTCGGTCTTGTCCCACTCGCCCACGGAGTAAATATGCTTAACATGGGAGCGAAAGTACTTGCTTGAAAGCGCGCACAGCTTGGATATAAGCTCCTTTGAATATCTTGCGGAGATATGCTTGCTTGAAAGCACGCCGTCAATGAGTATGCGAAGCTCCGCGTCCGTAAATTCGCGCGCCTCAAGATAGCTGCCCGCCCGACGGGACTCTATCTCAAAACCCGCCTCCTTAAGAAGCGATATGTTTCGCCCGATGGACTTTCGTTCAAGCGTTATGCCGTACTCACGGTCAAGGTATCCCGCGATATCCTCATGGGTAAGCGGATGATCGCAGTCGCTGTGCTTCTGAAATATCTGTAAGATGCGTATAAGCGCAAGCTTTTTAGGCTCAAGTGTTTCCATATTGACACTTCCTTTCCCCAAAAGGGTTCAGACATTTAAAAACCCGAGATACTCGTTAAATGCGTTAAAGAGCATATCGCCGGAGCAGACGGGCAGAACAGCGTCTGTGTCGCCTATCGGCACGAACTGAAACATATCCGCCGCGGTCGTAAGCACAAGCACGGGTATTATCTCATATTCGGGCCCGAACATTATCTCAAGATACGGACAGTACTTCGCCGCCTGCAGCACCTCGTCGGGGTCGACGGCGTTCTTCATTTTAAACTCCAATGCGAACACGCGGTTTTCCGTTATTACCAGCACATCTGCATATATCCTTATGTATCTTGACCGCTTGAGCCTGAGCTCAAAGGCAATCTCCCATTCCCCGCATGCGCTGCCCATCATTTCATAGAGGTCGTGAAACAGGGACGCCGTATGTGCGCGGCAGTCGCGGAAGGAATGAAGAAGCCCGCGGGTATCGTTGAGATTTCGGCCGATATTTTTGCAGCCCTCCGTGAGCCGCTCCATCCATTCGTCCTCGCTAAGCGCCATGAACTCGCGCACGAGGCTGTAATAGCCGGAGAACTCATAAAGCCCGCTGTGGGGACGGCTCTGGCGCATGATGCCGTGCCAGCGGTGTTCGCTGTCCTGCCAGCAGAGTTCCTGCATAAGCGGCGAACGAAAGAGCGCCCTGTTCACGGCCGCGCGGTCCATGTTAAGGGCCTTTGCGATGTCCCTTGCCTTAATCCCGTCGCTTTGGCAGATCTTTTGGCATATCGCCCTGTCGGCCGCGTCTGCGGTTTTAAGTGGTGATGTCATACTCATGCCCCTTTTTTGTATCGTAATGCGGCAGCGGTGATGCATTTTTCAACAACACCGAGCCGCAGACTTTCAAACGATAAAGACCGCTTGAATCGGTCACATGTCATTCTTCGACCATTATATGACATGCGCTCCCGATAATCAAGAATAAACGCATCGAATGCGGGGGCGGCCTCCGTTTTGGGACAAAAAAATCCCGAAAGTCCTGATTAAGGGGACTTTCGGGATGGTGCCGGTGGCCGGGGTCGAACCGGCACGGTATCGCTACCACCGGATTTTGAGTCCGGCACGTCTGCCAATTCCATCACACCGGCGACAAAAATAAGCCGTGGCTTACTTTGACAGTATAAAACAAATTCGCTTTTGCGTCAAGAGCGAAAGAACGCGCGCATCTATATTTTTTTAAGCCCGGCCAGGTTTGCCATAAGCTTTTTCGTGCCCACGCTGTCGAAGGCGACTTCAAGATAAATATCGTTGCCCATGGGCTTCATGGAGATTATCATGCCCTCGCCGAACTTTCTGTGGCGCACCCTCTCGCCCACTATGAACCCGCTCTGCGGCGCTGGAGCGGACCGGGACGAGCTGTTTTTAAACATGGACGACTGTCCGGAGGAATAATGGCTTTTGCTTCGGTCGCCGTATGAGGAGGATGTGCGCGTGTTTGACGCACGGCGGCTTACGGCAGGCTCCTTATATTCGTCCGCGATCTCCTCAAGGAAACGCGACGGCCGCGGGTACATGGTTTTGCCGAAAACGAGACGCTCGCGGGCACGTGTTATGTAAAGCTGACGCTTTGCGCGGGTCACGGCAACGTAGCAGAGCCTTCTTTCCTCCTCTATCTCCTCCGGGAAATCGAAGGAGCGCGACGACGGGAATATCCCCTCGTCCGTGCCGACTAAGAAAACGGTGTCAAACTCAAGCCCCTTTGCGCTGTGTATGGTGAGCATGGTCACGCTGTCGGCGCTGTTGTCCTGCGAGTCAAGGTCGGTATAAAGCGCGATCTCCTCAAGGAAGCCGCGAAGCGACGCATCGTCGGGATGACTTCTCATATATTCAACGGTGTTTGAAACGAGAGCCTTTAAGTTTTCTATGCGCTGACGGCCCTCTTCGTTCTTCTGCGCCTCAAGCTCCCCTAATATTCCGGTGCGTCCCATTACCATGATGACGAAGTCATTTAAGGGCATCTTCTCCTTAAGGGTTATCAGCTCATTTATCATGTCCGAGAATACGGATAGCTTCTTTGCAAGGCCCGAAAGCACGGGTATCTCCTGTGCGCGGGTTATGGCCTCGAACATGGATATGCCCGCGCTTGTGGCCGCCGCTTCGAGCGTGTCAACCGTTGTCTGACCTATGCCGCGCTTCGGCACGTTTATTATGCGCTTCAGACGCAGGTCATCCGACGTGTTCTCTATAAGCTGAAGATATGCCACGATGTCCTTTATCTCGGCGCGCTCATAGAAGCGCACACCGCCGATCAGCCTGTACGGTATGCCGCTTTGGGACAGCGCCCTCTCTACCATATAGGACTGGGCGTTCATGCGGTACAGCACGGCAAAGTCGGAGTATTTCTTATTCTGCGAGGCGACAAGCTTAGATACGGTCGAGGCCACAAAACGCGCCTCATCCTCGCCGTTTGCCGCTTCGTATACTTTTATCTTATCGCCCGATACGTTGTCCGTCCAGAGCGTCTTTTCGCGGCGCGTCCTGTTGTGCTTTATAATGCTGTTTGCGGCGTCGAGGATGTTCTTTGTGGAGCGGTAATTCTGCTCAAGGCGTATTATGAGCGCGTCGCTGTAATCGTCCTCAAAGTTTAAAATATTCTCTATCGTCGCACCTCTGAATTTATATATGCTCTGGTCGTCGTCGCCGACAACGCAGATGTTTTTATACTTCCCCGCAAGCAGGCTGACAAGCCTATACTGCGCGTGGTTCGTGTCCTGATATTCGTCCACGAGCACATATCTGAACTTGTTCTGATAAAAATGCCTTACTTCCTCGTTATTCGACAAAAGCTCCACCGTATTGAAAATAAGGTCGTCAAAGTCCATCGCCCCCGCGTCTCTGAGACGCTTCTGATAGAGCGAATATATGCGGGAGATCTCGCTTAAATAATAATCCTTTGCCGCGAGCTCGGCAAAGTCGTCGGGCGTGAGAAGCTTATTCTTCGCGCCGCTTATCTGCGAATATACTGCGCGGGGCGGGAAGCGCTTTTCATCGATGTTAAGCTCCCTTTCGCACGCCTTTATAAGCCTTATGGTGTCGTCCGCGTCGTATATTGAGAAGCTTGAGTCGAAGCCTATGGCCTCGCTGTTTCGCCTGAGAATGCGCACACAGGCGGAGTGGAACGTGTACGCCCATATGTCATTTGCGTCGGGGCCTATGGTGAGGGCGAGGCGCTCCTTAAGCTCCCCCGCCGCCTTGTTTGTAAAGGTTATGGCAAGTATGCTGTAAGGCACGGCTCTGTTTACCGCAAGCACAGGGATAAGCCGTGAAAGCTTTTCCTCGTCGGGAGCGGATATATAGTCCTCCATGTCGGCAATATCATCCTCGCACAAATCGAAGGGAACGGTCTCGCTGTGGTAGGCGTTTCCGAATCTTATAAGGTTGAGTATGCGGTTTACAAGAACGGTGGTCTTGCCGCTGCCCGCTCCCGCAAGTATGAGAACGGGGCCCTCCGTCCTGAAAACGGCCTTCCTCTGCATTTCATTAAGATGAGTATACTGCATTTCTATTATCTTTTTACGAAGCTTTATAAATTCTGCTTTTATATCGTTCATTACTGCCTCCCGGGCATGGTTTTCGATGTTTTCTATAATTCTACCACAATCGGCCGCGCGTTACAAGGAAAAGCCTGAAACGGGGTTCGCGCAGGATATGCTTTGAATACAGTTTTTTCTTGATTGGGGCGAAAAAATATAATATAATTAACAAAAAGCATATATCGGAGGAAATGAAAATGAGAATAAAGGCGCTTATCCTGTCGCTTATACTGCTGTTTTCGGCTCTTACAGTGACGGGATGCTCAAAAGAAGCAAAGGAAGAAGAAATACCCGATACCGAAACCGAGTCTCAGACGGCGCAGCTTCAGGAACAGGACGCGCAACAAGAGAGCGATATAACGACGGACGCCGAAAAGACGGCTGAGGCCTCTGAGGAAAACAAGCTGTTGTCCGCGCCTTATGTCGAAATGATGTTAAACGGCAAGTTCTTTCTCCACTACACAAGCAGCGAGATATTTGACGGCGCAGATATGGAAAGCGAATACAAAATGGCTTATGACAACAAAAAGCTGTATATGAGTATAACGAACGAATCGTTTTCCGTAACGACCATTTCCGATGAATCAAGTGTTATATTTATAGACGACGCAAGCAAAACTTATTATAAAACGAGCGTTCTGGAAGATGTGGAGCCGGAGGCCGCGGAGGACGAGGAGTTTCTGACGGGCGAAGATTATACCTTCCTCACCTCGGGAAAAAACAAGCTGGGCGGCAGAGAGCTTTATTATGAGGAATACTCCACCGGCCACGATTCGCTTGTTCGCTACTATTTTGACGGCGAAAAGCTTTACGCGATAGAAGGCATAATAGACGGTCAGAGCGACGTTATGTACGTTATAGAAATGACCGACAAGGTAGACCCCTCGCTTTTCAAGGTGCCCGCGGATTACAGCGAAATGACGTTTGATTACGGCGAAGAGTCGTATGAATAAAGGCTGAATGCTCATTTTGGGGACTCTGTTTTTACGGAGTCCCCTTAAAACAATAAAAATATTTCAATTATTCTTCCCATAAATCTTGACATTAAAAAAATAATGTGATAAGATTTTCAAGTCAGATTAGATACGACCTTTTATCAGAGAGTGTCTGATCCTTCAGAATGCGGGTGTAGTTCAATGGTAGAATTCCAGCCTTCCAAGCTGGCCGCGTGGGTTCGATTCCCATCACCCGCTCCATATATTGTTTATACGCGCCTGTAGCTCAGCTGGATAGAGCAACTGCCTTCTAAGCAGTAGGCCAGGGGTTCGAGTCCCTTCAGGCGCGCCACTTTTTTTATGCGGTGGGTATAGCTCAGTTGGTTAGAGCGCCAGATTGTGGCTCTGGAGGCCGTCGGTTCGACTCCGACTACCCACCCCACTTTATATGACCTAAGATGCCACAGTTTTTTTATATTGGGGTGTAGCCAAGTTGGTTAAGGCACCAGACTTTGACTCTGGCATTCGTAGGTTCAAATCCTGCCACCCCAGCCACTTTTTTATTATGACCCATTAGCTCAGTTGGCAGAGCACTTGACTTTTAATCAAGGTGTCCCGCGTTCGAATCGCGGATGGGTCACCACAAACACCGCACGAACGCTCGTGCGGTGTTTTGTTTATTCCGAGAATTTTATATAACGCATAATGTTGTATTTTAATGTTGGATGAAGTATAATATCAGTAGCCCGTTTGCCGTCCTCCTTGTCCTGATGGTATATCAGTTGACCGGACAGATAGACGGGCTGTTCTTAATGCTTTTACTTGACTTTTTATTGAAGTGCAGGCTATAATTTTATGGGATTGATTTCCTGAATAAAGAGAGCCACCTGTCCTCCCCCTTTTTAGGGGGGCAGCCAACTCTCTTTTTTCATTCATAAACCTTAATCAGTCAATCATGGGCGCAGGCGTCGGGGCAATAAAAAAGACACCCGTTAAGGTGTCTTGATTATCGTGTTTGTACAAACAGGGCTTGTCTTTCAGGGTACAACTTCGGGGAACTCTTTTCCCGTCCGCAAAGATTCCT
>JAFOLN010000100.1 GCA_017419325.1 Clostridia bacterium | reverse complement strand
TTTTAAACGCGCCATTTATAGTCGGAATGAGGGCGCTCCTTTTGGTCTTCGAAGCTTTTCGCCATGAGGCATCAGTCGGGTGACTTACTTCCCCACTGGCGCTCCGCGGCCGAGCCGCTCCGGGTGCCGGGTGCCCGCTGGTTGTAAAGCAGGCTTTATTAAAAAGCTTCTTTATTTGCAAAAACCATCTTCCAGCGGGAACCCCAGACTTGGCGGAGCGGCGAAGCCGCATAGAATCTACGGGAAAGTTAAATGACTACGCCGCGTATGATGGCCGACCGGGGCCCCCGGAAAATACGCGAAGCGGATTTTTTGGGGTGGTTCAGCAAGGGAGGCTAAGAGATTCTTCGCCTCTTCGCGCCTCAGAATGACACAGCCGGAGGCTTTCTGCGGCTTGCATGGGAAGGCCTTCGGAAACGAAGTGTCCGATATATTCCCCCCGCTTGCCAAAAGCCCTTATATCTGCTAAGATATAGTATACATATCTACTCGGGAGGGAACGTATGAAAAGTGCAATATTCGATATGGACGGCACCGTGCTTGACTCCATGCGGGAGTGGGACAACTTAAGCGCAAATCACCTTCGGTCTCTGGGCGTGGAGCCGCCCGACGATCTTACGGATATAATAAAGGAAATGAGCCTCGACGACTCTTTGAAGTATCTTATGGGACGCTTCAAGCTCTGGAAGACCAAAGAGGAGTTCCTCGTTCAGATGCGCGAGCAGATACACATAATGTACCGCGACCGCGTGAAGCTTAAGCCCTACGCGGTTGAGTACTTACAAAAGCTTAAGCGCGACGGCATACCCTTCGGCATCGCCACGGCCACGCCGAAAAAATACGCCGAGGAGGCGCTCACCCGCCTGGGCGTATACGACATGTTCGACTTCGTTATCTGCGAGGACGACGTGGGCGCGGACAAGCACAGCCCCGACATATACTTTGAGGCGGCAAGAAGGCTGGGCACCGAGCCCGCCGAGACCGCCGTATTCGAGGACGCGCCCTACGCCGCAAGGACGGCGAAAAAGGCGGGCTTCATCGTGTACGTTATAGAGGACAAATCCTTCGTAAACAGAAAGGACGAGCTCTTAAAGCTGGCGGACACGTATATTACGGGCTTTCGGGAGCTTTTATAGGCGTCAAACGTATTGACATATCAGAGAAAATCGGATAAACTGATTAAAAGTAATATTTTGTCCGTTTTTTTCGGACAAGCGATAGAGGCGCGGCGATCATCAGTATGCCCTTTTTAAATCAGGCATGAAGAAAGGGAGGAAAGGGGTCGGCCGCCGAAGTGCGCCTTTCAGACGCCTGAAACGGGGGACGCGCTGGGACGGCGCATAACATGCGCTGTACTGTCACATGATGTGGAGCGCTATCTTTGATCCTGTATCCCGGCTTAAAGCGCCCCATGTGCGCTTTAAGCTTTTTTATTTTCGCAACCCATATAAAATAAATAAAGGAGAGGTTTGAAATGAATTTAAAACGCATACTTGCGCTTCTTCTGGCGGCTGTTATGGTATTTGCCTTTGCCGCTTGCTCTTCGGGGCAGAAGGCGTCCGACGACACTGACGCGCAGGCAGAAACGCAGGAAGACGCATCGGCAGCAGCCGACGCCGACGCTTCCGGCGAAAGAAAGGTATTAAGAGTAGGTATGGAGTGCGCATACGCTCCCTACAACTGGACTCAGTCCACCGACGAGAACGGCGCCGTTCCGATTCAGGACAGCACCGACTACGCTTACGGCTACGACGTAATGATGGCAAAGCACATCGCGGACGAGCTTGGCTGGGAGCTTGAGATCTACCGCACCGACTGGGATTCGCTCCCGCTCGGCGTTCAGTCCGGCAAGCTTGACTGCGCTATCGCAGGTCAGTCCATCACCTCCGAGAGACTTGAGACCGTGGACTTTACCGAGCCCTACTACTATGCATCCATCGTTGCTCTTACGAGAGACGACACCCCCTATGCGGACGCAAAGGGCGTATCCGACTTAAAGGGCGCGAAGGCAACGAGCCAGATAAACACCGTATGGTACACCGTATGCCTGCCCCAGATCGAGGACTGCGACATACAGCCCGCTATGGAGACTGCTCCCGCGATGCTGGTTGCGCTCAACTCCGGCAAGGTAGACCTGGTTACCACCGATATGCCTACCGCACAGGCGGCTCTTATCGCATACCCGAACTTCCGTCTTCTCGACTTCAATGAGAACACCGAGGACAACTTCGTGGTATCCGAAGAAGAGATAAACATCGGTATCTCCGTACAGAAGGGCAACGACGAATTAAGAGAAGCCATCAACAGCGTTCTTTCCGAAATGACCGCTGACGACTTCAACAAGATGATGGACGAAGCCATTTCCGTACAGCCGCTCTCTACCGAGGAATAATCTACAAATAAAAAATATGGGGCGGGAATTGTCCGCCCCATATTTTTTCACGCTTTATATTTTTTGAAAGGAAGCCAAAAATATGTTACCTCCCGATTTTTTGGGACGCTTGCTGTTTCTTCTTGACCGCTACGGCGTGTCCCTCCTTCAGGGCGCGGGACGCACGCTCATCATAGCCATAATAGGCACCGTCATCGGCTGTCTTATCGGCTTTGTCGTGGGTATAATTCAAACTATACCCGTATCGAAAAACGACAACATGTTCAAGAAGATAATCCTTAAGATAGTAAGAATAATCCTTGCGATATACGTCGAGGTATTCCGCGGCACGCCTATGATGGTTCAGGCCATGTTCATCTATTACGGCTCGCTTCAGTATCTCGGCGTCGATATGACGATGTGGGCGGCTGCTATATTTATCGTATCGATAAACACGGGCGCGTACATGGCGGAAACGGTCCGCGGCGGTATCCTCTCTATCGACCGCGGTCAGACGGAGGGCGCCGCGGCCATAGGCATGAACCATTTCACAACGATGGTATACGTGGTGCTTCCCCAGGCGCTCAGAAACATAATGCCACAGATAGGCAACAACCTTATCATAAACATAAAGGACACCTGCGTGCTTTCGGTAATAAGCGTTGTGGAGCTGTTCTTCGTTTCAAAGGGCATCGCCGGCGCGTACTACACCTACTTCGAGACGTTCACCCTTACAATGGTCATCTACCTTATCATGACCGTCGTATGCTCGCGTCTTCTCATGCTGCTTGAGCGCAAGATGGACGGCCCCGACACCTACGACCTTGCCACCACCGACACGCTCGCCCATACAAGCGGCATGATGAGCTACTCGGCAAAGAAAGGGGGCAGATGATCCCTATGGAAGAAAGAAAGCCCATACTTGAGATAAAGCATTTAAGCAAAAGCTTCGGTAAGAACCTCGTCTTAAAGGACATCGACTTCGAGGTCTACCCCGGCGACATAACGTGCATCATAGGCGCGTCCGGCTCCGGCAAATCAACGCTCCTTCGCTGCATAAACCTTCTTGAAACGCCCACGGGCGGCGAGATAATCCACGACGGACAGAACGTTCTGGAGCGTCACGTAAACGTGCCCGCGTACCGCGCGAAGGTGGGCATGGTGTTCCAGAGCTTCAACCTTTTCAACAACATGACGGTATTAAAGAACTGCATGGTGGGCTGCGAGAAGGTATTGAAGGAGAGCCGCGAAAAGGCTTATGAGAAGGCCATATTCTACCTTGAGAAGGTTGGCATGGCTCCCTACATAAACGCAAAGCCGAAGCAGCTTTCCGGCGGTCAGAAGCAGCGCGTCGCCATAGCCCGCGCCCTTGCCATGGAGCCCGAGGTGCTCCTCTTCGACGAGCCCACAAGCGCCTTAGACCCGCAGATGGTGGGCGAGGTTCTGGAGGTAATGCGCTCCCTTGCAAAGGAGGGCTTAACGATGCTCATCGTGACCCACGAGATGGCCTTCGCCCGCGACGTTACAAATCAGGTCGTGTTCATGGCCGACGGCGTAATCTGCGAGCAGGGCACCCCCGAAGAGATTTTCGTAAATCCGAAAAAGGAGCAGACACGCGAGTTTTTGTCCCGCTTCATGAATAAGTAAACATGCGAAAAAAAGCAGGCGAAAGCCTGCTTTTTTGTTTTTCTAAAAGAGAACGCGCCAAAGCGTCAGCGCTATTGCCGCCGCGGCCGCGGCGGCAATGAAAAGGGCGCGCCTTTTTCGTCCCCTTTTTCTCTTCTGCGCCGCGTAATACTTCGCCGTATAGGCGTTTAAGACCCTTCTTGCCTCTTTTAACACTTCCTCCGAATCGTCTGCATATCCCGACGCGCCCTTTGGCGACAGTATGAATATCGCCTGCTCGAACAATTCGCTTTGCACGTCCGATACCACTACCACGCTTCTTCCTATACCGCCCGTCATATGCGCCACTTCCTTTACCTTTGTTGTCTGTGCATATTTTTGACCGGGCGGCGCGATTTTATAACAGAGCGCCGCCAAAAACTTTATATTACGCACACAAGGGCGCTCATATCGTCCATGGCCGCCTCCGGGGAGGCGTTTACGGCGCAGCGCACTATCTGTCCGGCAAGGCGGTGGGCCTCAAAGTGACCGAACCGCTCCAGAAGGTCGCATAAAAAGGCGTCCCCCGCCGACACGACGCCGTCCGACACCATGACGATGACGTCCCCCTTTGAAAGGCCGAGCTGCGATTTTACGAGCCTCGGCTCCTCCAGCACTCCCACGGGCAGGGAGGACGCGTCTATCCTTATGACGCGGCCGCCTCTTAAAACATAAGTGGGCGCGGCCCCAAGCTTTAAAAACTCGCACTTCCCGCTGTAAAGGTCCAGAACGGCTATGTCCACCCCCGTAACGCTCTCCGAGTCGGATTTAAGCATCATGGCGGAGTTAAGCACCGCCACCGCCGTGTCGTTGTCGAAGCCCGAGGATATTATGCGCCTTATAACGCCCGCCGCTATGCGGGAGTCGTCCGCCGCCGCTCTGCCGCTTCCCATGCCGTCGCAGAGGGTGAGAACAAGCTTCCCCTTCCCCGTTTTAAAGGCGTCCGCCGTGTCGCCCGACTGCGTCTCCCCATCCTTTGTTATGCCGAAGCAGGCGTAAACGGGCGACAGCGGCTCAGGCACGCCCAGTGTTATGCGCATGACCCCGTCGCGGCGCGAAACGCTCATGCGCGAAAGGGACACGCCGCATATGAAGGACACCTCGCGCCTCAGCGCGTCGCGGTCGAGACAGAGCGTCTCGTTTTCAAAAAAGTCCAGCTCCGCGCTTATCCTGCCGCCCTCCCGCTCCATAACGAGCACGCTTTTCGGATGGAGGGATATGCTCTTTAAATACTCTATTATCTTCTCCTCCGCGTCAATGTTGAAGCTTATTCCCCGCTTAAACTCCCGCGCCACGCTGTTCATGGCCGCCGAAAGCGAGGAATACTGCTGCATCGTAAGCTTTTTCGTCCGTCTCTGCTTTTGGGAGAGCTTCCTTCTCATAAGCCAGTCGCGGTAGGAGTCGTTCAGCGCCTCCGTAAAAATATCCGTGTGCAGGCACGCGGCGCGAAAACGCGCCGGGAGATCCTCCTCATATATCATCTTCTTTCTTGACAGCGCCTCCGTCACCTGATTGAGCGCGTCAATCGTATCGGCGTACCGCTCCTGCCAGCACACCTCCATCATGGCGCAGGAGCGGCAGGCGCGCCGCGCCGTCATTTCAAACACCGTCGCAACGCTGGAAAGGTTCGTCTTAAAAAGCCTGTCCTGCGCGGCGCATACGGCGTCGCACACGTCACGGTACCCCGCCGACATTCCAAGGAGCCTGTCGCATATAAGCTCCCTCATGCGCCTGTCATAGCGCGCGTCGCGGCTTTTTTTAACGAAGGCGGCGTTTATGCGGTCGATGGCTTCTATGGGGCATAACAGGGCCACCGCCGCGCCCGCGAGGGCGCATAGCGTCATAAGCGCCCCGGTATGGGGGCTTAAAAAGTAGAAGTTCATGGCGGCGGCGCCGAAGAACGCGCCGATAACGCCCGCGCGGCGGTCAACGCCCGACAGCACGCCGCACAGCGCCGCCGATACGGGATAAACGGCGCAAAGCCCCAAAAGATTTTTGTCGGCCAGCGATATGAATAGGCCGAATATGACCGAAAGCAGCGCCCCGCCGCCCGCCGCCGAGGCCTCCGCCAGAATGAATGCCGCCGCGAACGCCGCCATATGACCCGCGCTTGCCGCGGAGCAGTCGGGCATGGTCAGAGAAAAGCACAGCGCCGAAACAAGGTACAAAAGCCCCCACTGCTCCCGCCTGTCGCATTTACGCATGAGGCGGAAGTTCTTCACCGCCGAAAGCCCGTCCGAAAAAAGACGGACGGACAAGGAAAGCAGGGCGCACTCGCAGACCGTCATAACAAGGCCCGCCTCGCTCATGTCAAAAAGCGCCCACAGGATGAATGAGGGCATAAAAAGCGCCGCCCCGCTGCAAAGCGGCCTCACCGCCGCGTGAAGCTCCCGCCTGCCCAATGCCGTATTTACTGCGAATATTATAAGGAGCGCGATAATATATTTATATATCATTACCTCCCCCGACAGGGTAAAATATCCCACCGCCGCCGCGATGAAGGCAGAGAGCGCCCGCTTTCCCCTCCCGTATGCTGCAAAAATCGCCGCCCCCAGGGGAGCCATGTCCGCCGCCGTTACGGCGCGGGAGAGAAAAAAGGCCGCAAGCGCGGGAAGTATGTAAAGAGATACCGCCCGCGAGCGAAGAATCCGCTTTGCGGCGCGCGCCGCGCCGCCCTCCCCGGCCTTAGAGAAAAATCCCCCGAACTGCATAAAAAAACACCTCCGATTGGCAATAACTGTAAAGAAATTATACTGCCTCTCGTGAGATGTTTTTGTCTTAATATGACGATGTTTACATAAAAAATCTACATAATTTTACGGCATCATTATGTCACGCTTCTCTTCGGCGTTTATGCGCCCCGAAACGATGTATCTCGGGCGGCGCTTGAGCTCGTCGTATATGCGGGAGACGTAGTAGCCTATGACGCCGAGGCTCAGCATGATAATGCTGCCGGAAAACAGGAGTATGAGTATGACCGTCGTAAAGCCCTCGAGCGACTGCCCCGAAAAGAAGCGCCACAGCGTCTGCACCGCAAGTATCACGGTGAAAAGAAGGAAAACGAGACCGCATACCGTCACTATCTGCATGGGCGCGGAGGAAAATGACGAAACGGAGCTTATGCCGTATTTGAGGAGCCTGAAAAACGACCACTTAGTCTCACCGCCCGCTCTCGGCTCAACGTCGAACTCCACCTGAGCCGTTTCAAAGCCTATCCAGCCCGAAAGGGCGCGAAAGAAGGTGAATCGTTCGGGAAGCCTTAAAAGCTCATCCACGGCAGTTCGGGACAGAAGCTTAAAATCCGACGAGCCCGTAAGGTCGCGCCCCGCCGCGTTGTTGAAAAAGCGGTAGAAAACCCCGGCGAACAGCTTCGAGCCCAGGCTCTCGTCGCCGCGGCTTCTTTTTATGCCCTCGACAATCTCGATGTGCGGATTTTCACGCCACAGGTCGTACATCCTTCGGGCGGCGGCGGGCGGGTGCTGAAGGTCGCAGTCCATAACGATGCAGGCGTCGCCCCGCGCATGGGAAAGCCCCGCGAATATGGCCGCTTCCTTTCCGAAGTTCCTTGAAAACCTCACACCGCTTATGCGCCCGTCCGCTTCCGCGGCCCGCATAAGGGTGCGCCAGGTGTCGTCCGTCGAGCCGTCGTCCACGAATATATAGTTAAGCCGGGCGTCCGAACCCGAAAACGCCTCGTCCGTCTTTTCTATGGCCGTCATGATATTCTCCGCCTCGTTGTAAGCGGGTATGACAAAGGAAAGTGACTTCATGATAAGATCTCTTTTCTTAAAGCTTTACGTTTAATTTTATCACATTTTTATCGTCTTTTGTCGCCATATCCGAATTTTTTAAGAAAAGCGGATGTGAATATAAAGGGAGGCTCTGAAATGTTCTTTGTTTTAAAGGGAAGAGCGGCGGCGGCGCTTATAATACTTATCGCCCTTTCGGCCCTCGCGCTCACGTTTTCGCGGGGCGCGTGTCCCGCGTCCGCTCCGGCGGAGAACGCGCGCACAGTGCCCATAATCATGTACCACAGCATCTTAAAGGACCCCGCCCGCACGGGTGAGTACGTCGCCTCGCCCGAAGCGCTGAGGGGCGACCTTGAATACCTGAAATCGCACGGATACGAGGCTGTGTTCGTGCGCGAGCTTATCGATTTTACAAAAAACGGCGCGCCTCTTCCGAAAAAGCCGGTGGTCATAACCTTTGACGACGGCTTTTTAAACAACATGGCGTATGCCCTCCCGCTCATCCGCGAGTATTCCATGAAGGCGGTATTCTCCCCCGTGGGCGCGTACAGCGACTTGTACACACTAAACGGCGACAGAAACCTTTATTACGCGTACATGACGTGGGACGACATAAGGGATGCGGCCGAGTCGGGTCTTTTGGATATATGCAGCCACTCCTACGATATGCACGGGCGCAGCCCGAGGCCCGGCGCGTCAAAAAAAGAGGGCGAAGACACGAAAACGTATCTTCGCCTGTTCAAAGACGATGTGCTTAAGATGCAGTCGCTTCTCAGAGAAAAAAGCGGCGTGGAGTGCATCGTTTACGCGTACC
>JAFOLN010000099.1 GCA_017419325.1 Clostridia bacterium | reverse complement strand
CTGAGGTCACAAAAGTACGCCCCGCCGGCAGGCGACCAAAGTCTTTAGAACGAAGTTCTAAAAAAGATTTTTTGAAAAAGCAGAAAATGGGGTTTGCAAATCTGCAAAAAGTATTTTCTGAGTCTTGGCAGGATGTTAAAACATCGAGCGTGAGATTCTTCGGCTTCGCCTCAGAATGACAGCGGGGGCGGCCTCCCGCGTTGTGTGTGAGTCCGGGTGCGACTTGTGAACGCGCGGCGACACCTCATGCGTCTGCTTCGCAGACACCTTGCCCTCAAGAGAATGCCTCAAGGTCTATGGAACGACGTTCCATAAATAAAAATCCCGCGCTGCGGGACGTGTTATTGTAAATCCCCTCATTTTATGATATGATAACATATCATAACAATTCTTTCGGTTTACAGGAGAGTCATGAAGAAAGTCACGATATATACCGACGGGTCGAGCCTCGGGAACCCCGGCCCCGGCGGCTACGGCGCGATACTTATGTATAAAGAGCATAAAAAGGAGATATCCGGCGGCGAGGCGCACACCACCAACAACCGCATGGAGATGCGTGCCGTCATAGAGGCGCTCTCCCTTTTAAAGGAGCCCTGCGAGGTCGCGCTCTACTCCGATTCCCGCTACGTTATCGACAGCATAACGCGGGGCTGGGTATATTCATGGAAGAAAAACGGCTGGAAAAAGGCGGACAAGACCCCCGCGCTGAACGTTGATTTATGGGAAGAGCTCCTTTCGCTTCTCGAAAAGCACAAGGTCTCGTTCATATGGGTCAAGGGACACGCCGACAACGAATACAACGAGCGCTGCGACGCGCTTGCGGTGGCGTTCGCAAAAACGCTTAAAAAAACGGAGGCTTAACTTATGATAAAAGACATGCTTGAATATAACAGAATATTCGTAAAGAACAAAATGTACGAGCCGTATATGACGAGCAAGTACCCGGACAAGAAGGTGGCCATACTTTCCTGCATGGACACGCGGCTCACCGCGCTCCTTCCCGCCGCCC
The DNA here is from genome assembly GCA_017419325.1 of Clostridia bacterium. Lineage (GTDB taxonomy): Bacteria > Bacillota > Clostridia > Oscillospirales > RGIG577 > RGIG577. Next base: position 1,454 of record JAFOLN010000099.1, on the reverse strand, counting down.
TCGGCATAAAGAACGGCGACGTAAAGATAATAAAGAACGCGGGCGGCGTTGTGACGCACCCCTTCGGCAGCGCCGTAAGGAGCCTTCTTATCGCCATATTCGAGCTGGGCGTGGAGGAGGTCATGGTCATAGGCCACACCGACTGCGGCGTTTCCGGCGTGAACGCGGAAATGATGATAGAGCACATGAAGGCGCGGGGCGTGGATCATGAGCATATCGAGCTTATGCGCTACTGCGGCGTCGACTTCGAGCGGTGGCTCGCGGGCTTTTCCGACGTGGAGACCTCCGTAAGAGAGTCCCTTGAGATACTTAAGAACCACCCGCTCATCCCGAAGGACGTCCGCTTCGGCGGCTACGTCATGAACTCCGTCACGGGCGAGCTTACCCCGGTGGAATAAATGGAGCGAACATTAACGCTCACGACAGACGAAAGCCTTTCGGGGCGGGAAATAAAGTATATATTGAAAGTACGGCTTAAAATGTCGGCGCGGCTCATTTCCCGCCTGAAGCGGCGCGATGACGGCATACTTTTAAACGGCGAACCCGCGTATGTGGTGCGCCGCGTGAGCGCGGGAGACGTGCTTACGCTGAAATTGTCCGATGAGGACGAGCACTCGGAGAACATCGTGCCCGTGCGCGGCGACATAGACATAGTTTACGAGGACGAGGACATTCTTCTTGTAAACAAGGCTCCCGGCGTGCCGACGCACCCGAGCCGGGACCATTTTTACGATACGCTGGCGAATTTCACGGCGTACTACTATAATATGAAGGGGCTTTCGTTCACGTTCCGCCCCATAAACAGGCTCGACCGAAACACCTCCGGGCTTATGCTCATAGCAAAGCACAGCTACGCCCACGACATGGCGTCGCGCCTCCACAGGGAGGGAAAGCTTAAAAGAAAGTACCTCTGCATAGTCACCGGCGCGCCCGATTCGGACGCGGGCACGATAGAGGCGCCCATAGCGCGGGCGGGCGAGTCCGTCATAAAGCGGGAGGTAAACCCCGCCGGGCGGTATGCGCGAACCGACTTTCGCGTGATACGGCGCTTCCCCGGGGCCGCGCTTCTGGAGGCAGCGCCGAAAACGGGGCGCACCCATCAGATTCGCGTCCACATGGCGCACATGGGTCATCCGCTCATCGGCGATTTTCTGTACGGCGGCGAGTGCGATATAATATCACGCCACGCGCTTCACTCTTATTATATGGAATTTACCCATCCCATATCGGGCGAAAGGCTCGAATTTATCTCGGATATGCCCGACGACATGAAGCGGGCGATAAAATATTTTGACAGGTGAGATCATGAAAGAGCGATTTTTCAAAAGACCGCGGTTCATAGTGTTCCTCTGCGCCATGGTGCTGTGCACCGTCGTGGACGCGGGCAGGCATTATCCGCGCTTTATAGAAACGGTGTTCCCCATCGAGAGTATGAGCGCGCTTAAGGGGCAGAT
>JAFOLN010000098.1 GCA_017419325.1 Clostridia bacterium | reverse complement strand
GTTACCGCCGAAAACATAGGACAGATAGTCAAGGCCGGCGCAGAGGTCTGCGTTGCCGGCTCCGCCACCTTCCGTGACGGCTATAAAATGATAGCAAACAATGTTGCAATGCTGGAAGACAGCGCCCGCCGGGCATAACAGGCGATGAACACGGATTCCCGACTTGCCCGCGCGCTTTATGAAATGCCGGAGCGCTTTGTATATATCGTATTCGCGCTTGTTATGATAATAAAGGGCGGATATTACGGCTTTTTATATCACCCTGTGCTGGATGACTTTATCCAGTACCACACCTATACGCTCTATGACGACCCGTTTCGGGATATAATCATGAAGATGGGGCTATTGTCGGGGCGTCCGCTTGCCGCGATATTCGATATATACTTCTGGTCGAATTTCTGGAACGATATGCGCTTTGCAAGTCTTATAATAACGGCGCTTTTCATACTGTCGGGAATACTTATTTACCGCATATTTTCGAGGCATTTCAAGGTCACTCCCGTGTTTTTGTTTTTATACGGGCTCGTGCCTTTGGGAAGCGAAGCGGTAAACTGGCTGTCAGCGGCCTCGCGCATAATCGTGCCCCTGTTTTTTTTAGGGCTGTCGCTTACAATACTTCAGTTTGGATTTGACGCGGAGCACAGGCTTAAAAAAGCCGTCGGATATGTTTTCGGCACGGTTTTTCTGTTCGCGTCCATGGCTTTTTACGAGCAGATAACAATAGTCGCGTTTATTCTTTCATGCACACTGCTCATTGCCAACAAAAAGGGCATAGCGCATTATCTTACCGTTTTGATTCCAACGGCGGCAACAGCGTACTTTTACCTTTTTGTAAACAAAGCCTCCATATATGCGGGGCGCATGAATATTATTGACCTGTCGGCTCCGCCCGACGAGCTTTGGCGCCATGTAAGCGCGACTTTAAACGTGATATTCAATCTGCTTTTCGAGGTGAACCGCGACGCCGCGGTAAACGGCCTTGAAAAGGGGCTTACAATACTTCACAGAGACGGCAGCGTGTTTTACATAATACTTCTGGTGCTTGCGGCCGCTTTGGTCTTTCTTACGGTGTGTTTTCACGCCGCAAGGGAAAAGAGGCTCGGGGATAATATAAGTAAGAATTTTCTTGTGCTCCTGTTGGCGCTGATTTTGATATTTCTGCCCGTGCTTTTGTTCGTTATGATACAGAACCCGTGGATAAGCCTGCGAAACGCTTTCCCGTCTGTTTTGGGGCTTTCACTGCTTATAGACCTGGTGTTCAAATGGCTCCTTTACAACAAATACGTAAGGGGAGCGGCCATGGCTCTTTTGTGCGCATGCTTTATTATTGCAAACGTGGCGGAGCTTAACGACTATCTTCTCGTAGGGCAGATGGACCGCACGATAGCCGAAAACACGCTCTCGGCCATCGCGTCAGAGGAGAAGCCCGTGCATACGGTCGTCGTTCTCAATACGCGCGACTCATATGTTGATACCGCGGTCAAGTACCACGAGCACATAAACAACATCACGTCGAGCGACTGGGCATATAAAGGTGCGCTCTATGCCGTTTCCGACAGTCTCGACGCGCCCGACATCTATCCGCTCCACGAAGGCCCCATATGGAAGATGTACCCCGAATTTGACGCAGATAAGATAGACGCTTATTATTATATGGACGATGAGCTTATGCTCCATAAGCTTACCGCAGTCGCATATAATGAAAACTTTTCGCTTTACGACGGAGATGTGCTCTACGCCGAGCTTCTAAGATGGAATTATAAGGATCCGTCGATTGTGATGACTAATGAAGGCAGGCCGCCCGAGAACCTTTCGTTCTACGGCGGCTTTGAGGTGAAAAAATGATAAGACCCTTTGGACTTAGCGAAGAAGAGGTACGAAAGTTCCTCCGATACTGCATCGTCGGCACGACTAATTCCGCCGTCGACGTTGCCGTATTCGCTATCTGCTTTTACGCTTTTCATTTGAATATTTATGTATGCCAGGCAGCGGCCTTTGTGATTGCCACCCTTAACAGCTATATTCTCAACAGCCGCTACACCTTCAAGAGCAAGGACAGGCTGCTCAGTAAAAAGATGATTATGTTCTATATACTGAACGCCGTCTCCGGCGGCATCAGCCTTGCCGGAATGTATCTGTTCTACACTATATTCAGCTTAAACGAGGTATGGTCAAAGCTGCTTGTGGCGCCGCTCGTGTTTTCGGTGAACTATCTCGGCAGCCGCCTCATTATATTCAAGGGCGAGGAAGAGAATATAATGAAGCTCATCCTTGAGCATATGAAAGAGCGTCGCAGGCTTAAAAAAGAGGGCAAAACAATGAACCTCATTCAAGGCGCGTCCGGAGTCCCCGTACAGGAACCAACCAAGAAAACAACGGATTAACATTTTCCTCCGGTATCCATATATTAAAGTGTAGCCAATATGGATAATCGGGGGAATTTTTATGTCTTCACTTAAAATAAAGCTTCTTTCGCCCAAGAACAAGAGCCCGTCCTTCGTTCGGGTGAAAAAGGCCGCAAAGCGCCTTCGTGACGAAAACTTTGAGTTTTGCTTTCTTCCAAGGCTTCCAACGCTTTATGAGGACAGCCCGAAGGGCGCGCTTCTTCGCAGGCAGGCTTTTACAGGCGAATGCGACCTTCTCGCCGTATTCTTTTATCCGGACGATTTTGACGCCTCCGCAAAACTGCTTCTCGAAGCCATGGAATTTTTCGGCCGCACCGTCGTGATAGTTGACACATCATCGGGCAAAGGCTTCAATACGGACGCGTTCTCGCAAAGCCTGTGCATTGCCTCGGCCACCTGCGACGGCTCGGCCGCGTCTGTTACGGGCGTTCTCGAGCTTATCCGTACATATGCCGTGTCCCTTCTTTATTCGTCGCCCTCTTTTATAAATTACGGCTCCGACGCCGAATGCGCCCTTGACATTGTAAGCTATGGCGCGAAGGCCGTATTCGGCGCTAAAAAATCGCGCTGGGCCGCTTCGCGGCTTTTAAGGGGAGGCGCGTTTTCCGATGAGCTTTTCACGCTTTTCGGCGTAAGCGGGGAAAAGCGGGCCGCAATATCCGGCGATGTAAAAAGAGCGCTGGAGTACCTTGAGCGGTGTACTCCTCCCGTCGATTTTGCCGTCTGCGCGGATAATGTCATTTCGGGCATATCGCAGGCCTTAAAAGAAGCCTCACAGACCGAAAAGGAGGAAAACGAAGCGGCCGGGGAGCAAAAAAGCATATTTATCTGCGCCATAATGCTTTCGGGGCTTTTTGCACTGGCTGCCGCGGTGATATTTCTTATTGACTGACCGCGGAGTAAAGTGGTATAATATATTAGGTTAGCATTGTCTAACCGCATATGCTCTGACGGAGGTTGAAACGGTTGTTTAAGCGCGGCGATATTATAATAATCATAGCTCTTATAGTATGCGCGGCGCTTATATATATCGCGCCGACGTCGGGCAGCGGCGGCGATACGCTCGTCATAACAGTGGACGGCAAAGAATACCGCCGCATCGACCTTTCCGACAAAAACTACACCGAAACGATAGAGATAGACGGGAAGTATAAAAACATCATCGAGGTCAAAGACGGCTCGGCTTCGTTCGTATACGCCGACTGTCCCGACGGCGACTGCGTAAAATCCGGCGTCCTGTCGCCGCGTCACAATTTTGCCGCGTGTCTTCCGAACCGCGTAAGCATTTCCGTGATATCGGACGACCACGAGCTTGACGCGCTGGCGGGATAGGAGGTAACGTATGGAAAAAAGCAAAACACGCGATATAGCCGTTCTCGCCATACTTACGACGCTTGCGCTGGTGCTCTCGCTTTTCGACAACCTTTTGTCGCTTGCGATACCGATACCGCTTCCCGGGTTCAAGATAGGCGTGGCCAACCTTGTTACACTCTTTCTCGTAATGTATTTCCCGCTTCCTAAGACGCTGTGCGTCGTTTTCCTTCGCTGCCTTATCTCCTCGATATACAGCGGAGGCGTGACGGTTTTTCTCATATCGCTTGCGGGAGGCGTTTTGAGCGTCCTTGCCATGTATTTTATAAAAAATACGCTTAAGGACAACGTGTCCCAGATAGGAATAAGCATATTCGGCGCGGCCTGTCACAATCTCGGGCAGGTGCTCATGGTGATACTTCTGCTTATGAGCCCGTCGTACATATTTTATCTGCCGATACTTATAATTGTGTCGCTTGCAACAGGCTTTATCATAGGCTTCGTTGGGCTTAAGGCGTACCCCCGCATTGCCGTGTTTACAAAGCTTGCGCCGCACTGAACCGAAATACACATACGAACCGTGAAACGGACCCCGAAAGTCCGTTTCACGGTTTTTTCATATACGGGAAAGCGTCATAGATGTGCGTCTGTTGTTTGGGGTTATATTTTTTCCGTATACGTCGCTTGACACAAAAAATGCGCTCATTCCTCCATTATTCTTCTTGTAATTCAACAAAACTTTTGATTTAGTGAAATAAAATAGTGCAGCTCAAAATTACAGGTTTTCAGAGAAAGCATCAGAAAATTTACAAAAAAGGACTTGATTATTTTGAAACAGCGCACACAATCATCAAGCAAGCAAGCAAGCAAGCAAGTCAGGGCAGGGCTGGCTGAAACGATAGCCGGTCTGTTTGTCGCGCCCAATTATATATGGACAAGTACGCGCGCCGCGTCAGTCGGGGGGATTCCCGCTGGCTGCGGCGCGCTGTTTTTAACATCGGGAGGTGGTGTGTCTTGACCCTCTCCCCACCGGGAAGGCCCCGTCCCGCATACAGTTTTCCCAAACCGAATCAATCTGACAGAAAAGAGGCGATTTTATGAAAAAGAAAGCCAAGCGAAGTGTGAGCCTGCTCTTGGCTCTGGCGCTGGCCGTCGGGCTTGCCCCCATGCTGGCCCAGCCGTCCCGCGCGGCCTTTGACGGAAGCTACTGGGTGGGCGACGTGAACGCCGACGGCGGCGTCGATGAAGAGGACCTGACCATCCTGTCCAACTACGTCAAGGATTGGGACGGGGCCATCAGCCAGATGAAAAACGTGGCCGCCGCCGATATTGACGGCAACGGCCAGGTCACCAACCGGGACGTGACCCTCCTGGCCCGAGCGGTGGCGGGATGGACGGACCCTGAGGATTACGCCGCCAAATACATAAAAGAGGTGGGCAAGCTGACCATCATCACGCAGCCCATGGACACAGAGATTCTGGACAATTCGGCCACCCTGGCCATCGAAGTCTCCGGATATTACGCAACCGTCACCTATCAGTGGCAAAAGCAGGCGGGGGGCTCTGGCGGAACGTCGCGTCCCTGAACAGCGACAAGGTGACCTACACCACCGTGGGCCCGGCGCTGAACATTTCCGACAAAACGGGAACCGGGAGCGAAGCCTCCGGAACCTACCGCTGCATCGTCACCGCCCTGCGAAGCAACGGTTCTCTGGCGGGAAGCGTCACCAGCGCCACGGCGGATGTGGATCCGACGCCTGAGCCGCTTGAGGGAATATTTTGGGAAGTTGCCCACGCTCCGGCTCCAGAGCGATACTATTTTTACCATACCTCATATATCATTCCCGAATACACCGATGAGACCACCGGCCAGCGTATCCAGGAGGAGACGAATGTCTGGGTGAGAAAGAACTGGATGACCCTTGAGAGCTACCGGGAGAGCACAAGGCCCAGGAAAGTGCTCCGTGTGGATTGGAAAGACAGCTACTATAATGTCGACGAGGAATCAGGCCGTTTTCTCAATTTTGACCGTGAATCGCCTATATTCTTTCAGGACGAAAACGGAGACTGGTATTGGCGCAACGTTTATGATTATTGCTATGACTGCAGGATCAAAAGTCTTTCCGGAGGGAAGGGGCCCTATACCCTCCACTGGTATCTCAGCAAGGACCGGTTTGGAAGCAGCGTGGATACCGACCTGATAGAAGGGGTGAACTGCCAGGGCCAGGGCACCCAGTGGATTATATTATGGCCCGGTGAAGAGATGGTAGGCAAAGGTGACGGCAAACCCGTCTTTTTGGGCTTTCTCGTCTGCAAGGTCACCGATGCGATGGGCCGCACTAAAATAATCAACTACCATAAATACACTATCAGCAGCGGCGTGGAATATCATGGCTATAAGATGTTTTATGCTCTGAATGATAGCAACCTATGGTGGAGCGATGCGAATAAAGGAGCTGTATGGTCCCCCTATAAGACCAGTCCGGATAAGGACGGCGCCTGGTGGTGACCGCCACCCATCTCCGGTCATACTGAAACCGCAACGAAAGGAAGAGGTGAACGATGAAAGCAACCGTCACGAAAAAAAGCAGATTTGCAGCCCTGCTGCTTGCCCTGCTGCTTATATTGGGAGTCCTCCCTCCGACCGCCCGGGCATCCGCCCCCTTGCCTTTGAGGTGGGTCAGGTCTCAGCCAACGTAACCGATAATGAGGTAAAGGTGCCCATCTCCGCCACGTCAAACCCCGGCTACGGCGCGGGCATAATTACCGTTACGTGGGATAAGAGCAAGTTAGAGCTCACCGACGTTGAATACAGCGAAAACGCCCCCAATAACGGCAGCGCCCCCGTTAAAAACAGCGGCAGCTACCGTATCGCCTTCGGCGATCATCTGGCAAAGACAGATTTCAAAGGCACCGGAGTGTTTTTCACCCTGACCTTCAGGATACCCTCCGGAGCCGCCGCC
>JAFOLN010000097.1 GCA_017419325.1 Clostridia bacterium | reverse complement strand
TGCTCTCCCAAAAAGAGATGAAAGCCGTTGAACAATACTTTGAAAAAAAGTAGAAGCCGTTGGCTTAAAGAGGACAATACCTGTGAATTATACGATACAAAAGAGAAAAGCCGAAAACGGAGGTCTGAAAACATGAAAAAAATCATAGCATCCCTCGTTTTGATGCTCTGCATGACTGCGGTATTATGCCTGCCTTCATATGCGGCGGATACCGTCGCCGGAGGAACGTGCGGCGCGGAAGGGGACAATGTGGTCTGGACGCTGGACAGCGACGGAAAGCTGACCATAAGCGGCAGCGGCGCGATGGCGGATTACGCTTATTACACCGAGTGCCCCTGGCATGACTACAGGGAATCCGAAACTCCCATAACCTCCGTTGAGGTGCTGCCCGGGGTCACGAGTATCGGGGACCATGCTTTTCAGTTCTGCTTTAACATGGAAAGCGTGTCGCTTCCTTCCGGCATCACAAGAATCGGAGATAACGCCTTTGAGAGCAACTTTTACGTGCGGGAGATCACTATCCCCGACGGGGTCACGTCCATCGGCAAAGAAGCGTTTTTCAAATGCGGAAGTCTTGAACGTGTCACTCTCCCGGACAGCGTCGTTTACCTCGGCGCGTCTGCGTTTAACGAATGCTTCGTACTTAAGAGCGTTACGCTTTCGAACGCTCTCACGACTCTGGAACACAAGCTTTTCAGGCAATGCTGGGAACTGGAGAACGTCAATATGCCGGACAGCCTTACCTCGATTGGAAATTTTGTGTTCTATGAGTGTTTCGAACTTAACGGTATCCGTATTCCCGACGGAGTGAAGACGATCGGAGCAGACGCCTTCTATGCCTGCCTCGCGCTGGACGGTATAACGTTGCCCGACGGACTTGAGTCGATCGGAGATGAGGCCTTCTGCAATTGTAAAAGCCTTAAGGAAATCGACATTCCGGACAGCGTCGCTTCTCTTGGGGAAAACGCTTTCCTCGGGTGCGAATCGCTGACCCGCGCGACGGTCTCGAATCAGGTCACGCAGCTTGTCGGGACGTTCTATGCCTGCAAAAGCATGACCGATGTGACGATTCCGGACAGCGTCACCTATATAGGGGACGGGGCCTTCAGCAATTGCGACAGCCTCGCTCACGTAGAGCTTCCCGCTCATCTTGAGACGATCGGAGCCAACGGGTTCTCCGGCTGCGACGGCATTACGGAAATCGATTTTCCCGACAGTCTTACCAAAATAGGAAACTATGCTTTTGCCGGCTGCCCGAATCTGACCTCCGTAACCCTTCCGGAAGGGTTTACTAAGATAGGCTACAGAAGCTTTTTCCGAAACGAAAGCCTGCGCACGGTACATCTTCCGGAAAGTCTTCAGACGATCGGGGAAGACGCCTTCAGGGACTGCGATCAGCTTGGCGGGATAGTCATTCCCAAAAACGTGACCGATTTCGGAGATTATGCATTTGCGGACTGCGGCAGTCTGTCCGGTCTTACGCTTTCCGAAGGGCTCGGGACCCTCGGCAAAGCTGCATTCTGGAATTGCGTAAGCCTGAAGAGCGTAACGGTTCCGAGCAGTCTCTCAAAGATTCCCGTTTCGGCGTTCAATAACTGCGCTTCGCTGACCGCCGTAACGATTCCCGACACCGTTAAAGGCGTCGGCCAAAGGGCATTCAAGGACTGCGGCCGCCTGTCCGACGTTTATTACGGCGGAGACGAGGACAAATGGGCCGGGATCGTTGTCGACAGCGATAATGAACCGCTTCTCGGCGCCGTGATCCATTACGGTTCTTCCGCACAGGACATGCCCGAAGGCGTAACCGCCGCTGCGACGGTCTCCGGTTCCGACGAAAAGCAGATGATAGAAGATATTTCAAAAGGCGAAAAGCTTGTTTTGGACGTAAAGGTTTCTCGGAAGGCGCTCTGTCTGGCGGCAGTCTACGACGCACACGGAAGGCTGATCGAGCTGCGAAAGGCGGAAGCGGTTCCCTATGACAGCGGTGTGACGCTCACGCTTTCGTTTGAAAATGCCTCCGGGGCTGCTTCCCTTAAGGTGATGCTCCTTGACGAAGCAATGAAGCCTTTGACTAAATCCTTCGATATCGGATAGCCGGTACGGCTGTAAATCCCGAAGCGGGATTTTTTTGCACATCAAGCATTACGCATAAATGAAGAGCCTGCCGGTTTTGAGAAGCGAATCGTTATAGCCATTTGAACACAAAGGTGATAATAAAAGGGGGTAAATATGAGAAGCAGGAGAGTAATAAGCATATTGACGTTAGCGGTTGTGATTGCGGCCTGTTTTGCAGGGAACACCATGGCATACGCTGCAGACAGCGATACAAAGCCATCGGGTTATGAGATTGCGTCCGTTTCGGTGGGAACGGGCAATATAGCGGCTACTTTGACGGCAGAAGAGGATTGCACCATGATCGCCGTACGATATGACGAGGACGGGAAAATGGTCGAAGTTAAGGTCATTCCCGTTCCGAGAGGGAAGAATCAGACGATTTACGCAGAGCTGGAAACAGGTCCTGACGTACCGGGCACGATCAGTGTGTTTCTTGTTGACGCCGCTGATTCCGAGCCGCTGATACAGAAGCAGAGCCGCAGGGCCGACAGAATCGATACCGTTCTTTTCGGACATTACGAGCAGGACAACGATCTTATGAACAGGAAGGAGCCTATCGAGTGGCGAGTGCTTGCGGTGGAGGACGGCAAAGCGCTTCTAATAAGCGAGTATGCTCTTGACTGCCAGCCTTATCACAGATATCAGGAAGATATTACATGGGCTGATTGTACGCTTCGCAGCTGGCTGAACAATATTTTCCTGAATGAAGCGTTTACGGCACAGGAGCAGGAGCTTATCTCCACCGTAACGGTAACTGCGGACATTGATCCGGATTTTGGAACAGAGGCGGGCAGCGACACACAGGACAAGGTATTTCTGCTCAGTTCCAAAGAGGCAATGAAGTATTTCGAAGGTGACGTGGCGGACGAAGGGTACTACAATGGGTATTATAACAAGAGCAGGGCATGCAGACCGACGGCGTATGCCATCGCGCAGGGATGCATTTTGGGCGCGGGAGACGACTGGTGGGACGGCAACTGCTCATGGTGGCTGCGCACTCCCGGCTGGAATCAGTCCTTTGCGACAAGCGTATTCATCAGCGGCGCAGTTGTATGCAGCAGTCCCGAACGCGTGAGTTATGCCAATGACGCGATACGCCCCGCTCTGTGGGTCGAGCTCGGGTCTTGATTTGTAAAAAACCGGGGATTTAAGTTAACGGCGACTGGAGGATAAACCTTGGCATCATATAATTCGGCCCTGTTTTCACAGGGCATAAAAGACGGAATATCCATTTGCATAGGCTACTTTTCGGTAGCCTTTGCTTTTGGCATTTTTACGGTGGCGGGCGGGCTTTCGCCGCTGGAGGCGATACTTATATCGGCCACGAACGTGACCTCCGCGGGACAGCTTGCCGCGGTGCCGATAATATTGTCGGGCGGCACGCTTTTTGAGCTTGCGGCCGCGCAGTTCATCATAAATTTAAGATACGCGCTTATGAGCATACTGCTTTCGCAGAAGCTGGACGAAAGCGTCCGGCTCCCGCACCGCTTCCTTATAGCCTTCGTCAATACGGACGAGGTGTTCGCCGTGGCGTCGTCAAAGGAGTCGGTCTCGCGGCAGTATATGTTCGGGCTCATACTCACGCCTTTCTTAGGCTGGACTGCTGGAACGGCGGTGGGCGCGTTCGCGGGCAGCATCCTTCCCGCGATGGTGATAACGGCGCTGGGCATCGCGATTTACGGCATGTTCATCGCAATAGTCGTGCCTCCGGCGAAGGAGAACAGGCACATTCTTTTCTGCGTTGCGCTGGCCGTGGCTCTTTCGTGCCTCTTTAAGTTCGTACCGCTCCTTTCGGGCGTGCAGACGGGCTTTGTTATAATCATCTGTTCGGTCATAGCGGCGGCGCTGACGGCGGCCGTTTTCCCCATCGAGGTAAAGGAGGAAAGCCATGAGTTTTGATGCGTTCCTCCCGTACCTTTTAACGATGGCTCTCGTTACGTACCTCATCAGAGCCGTGCCGCTTGTGCTCTTTAAAAAGAAGATTGAGAACCGCTTCGCGCTCTCTTTTCTTCACTATATGCCCTACGCGGTCTTAAGCGTCATGACGGTTCCCGCCGTTTTCTTTGCGACCGACCACGTCATCTCAGCCGCCGCCGGCGTTGCCGTGGCGCTGGTGCTCGCCTTAATGAAGCGCGGACTCCTCTTAGTCGCCGTAGGCGCCTCCGCCGGTGTATTCGCCGCCGAGCTTATAATCCGGGCCGTGGGGGGATAGGGGGAGATTTGCGAAAATGTTGAACTGTCAGGAGATGATGTCTCCTGACAGATTATGTTATATGGATTGAAGGTTGGAGAATAGGGTGGTATAATACTATATGAAACTTTTTAGAATGTCTATATTCCTTGCTAAAGGAGAAAACCATGATTGAGAATGATAAATCTGAAGGATTCTTTAGAGAAACAATACTGCGCTTAATTTCACGAAAACAAGAGGGGAGCTATTGGGATTTCAAGAGACAATGGTATGATAATACCTC
>JAFOLN010000015.1 GCA_017419325.1 Clostridia bacterium | reverse complement strand
GTATTCGTCGGTGCGGCGGTTGAGATAGGGGCTTACGAACTGATTGAGAAGATAACCGTGGGCACAGTGTACCTCAACGCCGTCGAAGTTCGCGTACATGGCAATTCTTGCGCCCGTTATAAACTTATCGATTATCATCTGTATTTCGCCCTTGGTAAGCTCTCTTGCGGGCCATGTGCCCGGCATGGGGACTGCGCTGGGGGCAACGGGCTGCTTGCCTGTAATCGCGGACTTTGACATACTGCCCGCATGGTGGAGCTGGAGGAACATTTTTGCGTCGAAGCGGTGAACGGCTTCGGCAATCTTTCTGAGTCCTCCCGCAAGCTGCAGGTTGTATGCGGAGAGCTGGTTCATGCCGCCGGGAGCGTCCTTGTCAATACGGCAGAATTCGGTATATATAAGGCCGGTTCCGCCGCGTGCACGCGCCTTGAAGTACTCAATAAGGTCATCGGAAACCGAGCCGTCAAAATTGGATAACGCCGTAGCGATACCCGTCATAACTATTCTGTTCTTGATTTTAAGCTTGCCTACTTTGATTGGTTTAAAAAGATTATCATATCCCATGATTTTTGCACCTACCCTTTGTTTTTTGGAAAAAGAATAATATTTCTATGGTTTTATTATAGGTTAAAGCGTTCATATGTGTCAACAGAAAAACGGCGAAAATAAGGCATAAGACACAAAACGGCAAGCCATAAACAATGATTTTTTATCGTTTATTTACAGCCTGTGCCATATACGCGGACAGTCATATAACCGGCACGAAAGAACGCCGCGGGGCGAAAGTTCTGCCGAGTTTCTTTCGTTCTCACCGGTTTACCGATACTGTCGCACAAATCACCCCTGAAATCCGCCTCAAAATTAAGGAAAACAAGACTTGTTTTTTCAAATCCGCGGTGCTATAATCTAAACCGCTGTTTTAGAAATACCAAGCGAAAAAGGATGCCTGATTTATGCAGACGGTGGGGTCAAAACGTCATACAGGGGCGCACGGGCTCGCTTTTATAAAGAAGAACGCCGTTATGTTCATCGCGCTTTTGGCCGCGGTGATAACGAGCGTTTTTGTGCCGCCCGACGCGAAATATCTCGGTTACTTCGACTACAAGACGCTTACATGCCTTTTCTCGGTGCTGGCGGTGGTCTGCGCGCTTCGCGGCATCAACTTCTTTTATATAATCGCCCTCAAAACGGTGCAGCGCTTCAAAAACGCCCGCCTGTGCATATTGGCGCTTGTTTACATAACGCTTGTGGGCTCCATGCTCATAGCGAACGACATGGCGCTCATAACCTTTCTCCCGCTGGGGTATTTCGCCCTGTCCGTGACGGGGGAGAAGAAGTACATGGCGTTTACGTTCATAATGCAGAACATCGCCGCGAACCTTGGCGGCATGCTCACTCCCTTCGGAAATCCGCAGAACCTTTACATATACACGAAGTACAATATAGACAGCATAGAGTTCATGCGCATTATGGCGCTGCCGTTCGCCGCGTCCGTTGTTCTTATAACGGTATGCTGCATCGTTTTCGTAAAGCCGGAGCGTTTTGTGATAAAAAGCGAGCCCGCCGCGCTTGACAGACGGCGCGCCGCCGTTTATCTTGCGCTTTTTGCGCTGGCTATACTCATAGTGTTCCGCGGCGTACCCTATCTTTTGGGGCTTATTATTATCGTCGCCGCGCTTCTGATACTTGACCGGGAGGCGTTAAAAAGCGTTGACTACGGGCTGCTTCTTACCTTCGTGTTCTTTTTCATATTCGCGGGCAATATGGCGCGCATAGACGCGGTGAGGGACTTTTTCTCCATGATGCTTGAGCACAACGCCATGGTGTTCTCCGAGCTTTCGTGTCAGATAATCAGCAACGTGCCCACGGCCATACTCATGTCGCAGTTTACCGACAATTACAAGGAGCTTCTCTGGGGCGTGAACATAGGCGGCACGGGAACGCTCATAGCCTCCCTTGCAAGCCTCATTACCTTCAGGGAATATGTAAGCCACAACAAGGGGAAAACGGCGGCGTATATAGGTCTGTTTTCGGCCTTCAATTTCGGCTTTCTCATTATACTTACACTTTTAATGACCGCGGTAAGCAGATTTATATAAGAAAAAGCTTGCGAAAGATTTCTTTCGCAAGCTTTTTTAATGCGGTTTTATGAAGCTTATCAGAGCTTTGCAAGCAGATCGTCAAGCGCGCATACGTCCGCGCCGTAGATGGTCTTAAGATACTCAAGAGCCGCGATATAAGCCTCGTAAGTGTTGGTGTCCGTCGTTTCCTTGGGGACGATAATGTTGTAGCCTCTGAAGAAAGCGTCTGCAGAGGTATGTCTGCAGCAGCAGTCAGCCTGCCAGCCGGTGATTATAACCGTGTCAACGCCCATCTCCTGAAGAAGAAGCTCAAGGTTGGTGCCGTAGAACGCGCTGTAGCGCTTCTTAGGAACGATGTAGTCCTTGGCGGTGGGAGTAAGCTCCGGAACGACCTCGGCGCCCTTCGTGCCCTCAACTGCGTGCGGGCCCCAGACTACGAACTCGTGGTCGATTTCGGGCGTGTGGCAGTCGTTTGCGTAGATTACCGGGATGCCTTTTTCATGGCACTTCTTAACAAGGCGCACATTGGGCTCAACGATGCCGGGAGCGCGCTCCGTCGAGATGGGGCCGGTGATAAAGTCGTTTAACATATCAACGAGAATTACTGCATATTTAGCCATTTTCAAACCTCCGTTTTCCCTGAATATAGAGTATTTTTATATGTTATGTAGATTTTATCATCGAATAAAATCGATGTCAATACTAATATTGAAGATAGGCGAAATGTAAACATATGGGATAATACGCCGCGACTTTGAGTTTTATTCCCGTGCGCCTGTTGACGAAGGGAGATGGAGGGATTATAATATGGCTGTGAGTTAGCTGATACTAACTATATGACAACGGCTTACTTCGCAAAATGCTTGGATCCGGGTGAAACACGAATGAAAGACAAAACAAAAGTATGGAACATATACGCTCCTGTTTACAACCTGTTTATGAGGAGGAACCGCGCGGCGTATGAAAAAATGTATGAAAGGATTCGCGCGGCCGTGAGGGATAAAAAGGTGCTGGAGCTTTGCACGGGAACGGGGCTTATAGCGAAGAATACGGCATTTTACGCAAGCGAATACATAGCTACGGACTTTGCTGAAAATATGCTGAAGGAAG
>JAFOLN010000096.1 GCA_017419325.1 Clostridia bacterium | reverse complement strand
GTTTTTTTTAAGTGTTGCACTTCAAATGATAACCTGTCCACCTTCCCCCGGGGGGGGAAGGCTTTTTTATGTGTCCCTCGGAAAATACGCGCAGCGGATTTTTTGGGGTGGTTCCAGAGGGGAAGGCTTTTGGGCGGGCGCGCCGTTTTCGGTGCGAACAGAAGAAAAACCGCCCGGCGCGCCAAGACCCGTTTTATGCTACATCCCGCATACTGCGGCGGCGAGCATGGGGAACACCTCCGCGTAGATGCCGTCGAAGTCGCGAAGGGGCAGGGGATTTTTGCCCTGTCCCGCCTCTATGGTAAAGGCGGGGCGCGAAAACTCAAGGGCGAACCAGTCACAAAGTCCTCGGCAGGCGGCAATGCCCTCGGGCACGGCGGCGCGGTAGCCGGAAAGTCGGGAAAGCTCACCGAGCCACGCCTTTGACTCGGGCGAATCCCCGGGCGAATAGATTTCGCGCCCCTGTGTGTGAAGGGATAAAAGAAGCTCGCATCTTCTCGCGCGAAGGAAGCGGCATACGGCCCGCGTTTCCGGCTCGCTTTCATAATACGGCCCGCCGAAGCGGGTGGGCCCCGGCCCCGTGACGCCGTATTCGCCCTCAAGACGCTTGCCCTCGTCAAAGCGGGCGTTATAGTTATGGTTAAGGTCGACGCCCCGGGCGTTCGCCTGCCATACCTTGGAGGGGTCGCGCCCCGATAGCATTTTTTCCACGTTTTCACGCTCATCCCCCGCCGAGGCCGCGCCGTTTATCACGATATCGACGCCGTCGGGGTTCACCATCGGCACGACGTATGCGGAGGTCTCGGCGAATACCTCGTTTATGCTTTTTTCCCCGAAGCGGCCGCCGCGCGTCTTTCTTTCGCAGTAGTCGAGGGCGAAGCGAAGAAGTATAAGCGTCGTTATCCATTCAAGCGCGTGGTGCGCGCCAAAGAAGAATATGCGGCGCGGCCCGAAGCCCAGCCGCAGGACGGTGATATCGCGCCCCAGCACGCTCTTTCCCATGCTCTCCGACGAAAGGAAGGGGTATTTTTGCCCCAGCCGCTTTATGTAATGATATGTAAGGGCGCTGTCCGCGGGATAATTTGTTGAGATATGCGTAACAATCACTCCTTTTTGTGATATAGTATATATATGTTTATTCGGCAAAATCGGCAAATAGGAGTGATAATAATGGATTTTACGGAAAAAACGCTTTCCTCGAAGAGCATATTCAAGGGCAAGATAATCAACTTAAAGGTGGACGAGGTGGAGCTTCCCAACGGAAAGCGCGCCACCCGTGAGGTGTCGGAGCATGTGGGCGCGGTGGCGGTACTGCCCGTAACGGACGACGGCAAGGCCATTCTCGTGCGCCAGTTCCGCTATCCCTACAAGCAGCATCTTATCGAAGTGCCCGCGGGCAAGATAGACGCGGGGGAGGACCCCGACACAGCGGTGCGCCGCGAGATGCGCGAGGAGATAAACCGCTCCTGCGGCGAGCTTATAAGCCTTGGCGTCATGTTCCCCGCGCCGGGCGCGCAGTATGAGCCGGTGTATCTTTATCTTGCGAAGAACCTCACCGAGTGCGACGGCACACCGGACGAGGACGAATTTGTGGAGTCGGTATTCATGGACACGGACGAGCTTGTAAAAAAGGTGATGAGCGGCGAGATACGCGACGCGAAGACCTGCGTCTGCGCCCTTAAATACGCTCTTATGAATAAATAACGCGCCGGATTTTTGAGCCCCGCCCGAAGGACGCATAAGTCCCCCCCGGGGGGCAGGCGCTTTGAGGCAAAAAACCGCGCGAAACGGATATGAAATGGGCGTGACCGCTTTGGTCACGCCCGTTTTGTACGCTTCAGGCATATCTTGCATGCGAATCGGAGGTTACAATCATGATTATTATAAACATGATTGTGGAACATATAACGCTTATCCGCTGTATTCTTCCGATTATGCTTTGGCGCACTCCGAACAGGAACAGAACACTTGTTACAATACTTACAGCGGCGAGAACAATCTGCAGATATATCAGGAATGACTGATCGGCGATATTCAGCCTTGTTATCGGGCTGCGATGCCATTCCCGGACCTCCCCGGTCGGCATTATTGCCCGATCCGTATAGATGTTCATATTCAGAACCGCAAAATACGCAATATTTACTATGATGGAAAGTATGGTAATAAGCATATGTCATCGGCTCCTTCTGCGCCGGGTACCGCTTCATTTTTGTTTTTTTGAACGGGAATCTGCCCAAAAACCTCCGGGAACAGCTTCTTCGGATATAAGCACTGAAGCTATGACGGTCTCTTGCTGAGGTAATATTTTACTGTTTCCGCGGCAAGGCTTTCGACTAATGCTTTCATGCTGTTAAAACCGGCCGGAAGCGTAAAATTTACATACCAGGCTCCGGGATAATCCCACACTTTTGTGATATAGTCATCCATCGTTCTTGCGTCAATGACAAACTCGGCTTCCGGTACCGTCTTTCTGGCGCGCTCCGGTGCCAGGTTATAGATTACCTCAAGCTTTTTTTCAGCTATATGCAGATAACCCTCGTCGTAATTACCCATAACATTTCCCTCCATAAAATCGTAATGAGATGGGCACGACAAACTGGAAGTTATCGCTTCATTTATCCTGCTTTTTTAAATCCTGAACTACTCCATAGACTAAGAAGCAAATGCCTGCAATGAGCGCAATAATGGCTGCGACTTTCAAAGGCGATCCTACATAATTTAATCCGGCTTGGAACAAAGAACCATCCCAGCTCGCCACATTACTCATGAAAATCGCTGCAGCTATGTATCGTGCACTCGTTAAAACAGCTGAGATCAAACAGAATATTGCGCCAATACCTTTGTTATTCATAAATGCACCTCCAAAAATCCCGATTTGATATGATAATTATATTATTGCCGGCAGGCGCAGTCAATAATATTTCTTTTTCGGTGCGTCCCCGGGAGTTCTCTTTCGGGGCGTTTCTTTTGTTGGTTATTGGTCGTTATCCGCGTTTTTTATTTACAAATCCAAAATTGCTTATTATAATAAAAACAGATAATTATATTTTTGAACGGTTTTTATATTCTTATAGATAATCACACCCACACGACAGGAGGCGTCCCCCATGAAGAAACGTGTTCTTTCTCTTCTTCTTATACTTCTTCTCTGCCTGACTGCGGTTCCGGCGCTGGGAGCGCCCGAGATAAGCCCTGCGGACGACGTATGGGCCGCAATCGGCGCTCTTGAAGAAAACGAGCTTCCGAAAAGACCCTCCGCGGCGGACTGTGAGGGGCTTATGCCCAAAGTGGAGGCCCTTGTCACCGCAAGGGAGGACTATATGCCCGGCTCGGCTCAGTACCGTGACGG
>JAFOLN010000095.1 GCA_017419325.1 Clostridia bacterium | reverse complement strand
AGGTTTCGGTGCATCTTCGCCTTGTCCGTCTGCACCTTGGAATTTTCGATGACGTATATCATATCCACGGAGCCCGACAGGCTTGCCGCCGCCGCGAACCGCTCCGGGAAGTTTGCCGCGAACTTTATCGCGCCGTAGCCGCCCATGGACACGCCCGCAACGAAGGTGTCCTCCCGCTTGTCGGATATGTTGAAGAACCGCTTCACCGTGAGCGGCAGCTCCTTCGTAAAGAAATCGTAAAAGGGATAGCCTATCTTCTGATTCGTGTACCATGCGCGCTGGGTGGCGGGCATCACGATGACTAGCCCCGTGCGCTGGGCGTACCGCTCAAGGGCGCAGAAGCGCGTCCAGTCCGTATGGTTCTGCGACGTGCCGTGAAGAAGATACAAAACGGGGTACGGCGGCTCGTACTTCTTCGGGGGCAGCGCGCTGTACCCGTTTATCTGCTCGGGAAGGATGACGTTCATGTAATACTGCTGTCTTAAAAACTCGGAAAAAAAGCTTACCTCTGCAAGCGCCATATGTATGTTACCTCCTATGTGTTTTTGTCTCCGTTTATGTCAAGCCACTTGAATACGTCGGCTATGTTGTTCTGCCAGAATCCCCAGGTGTGCCCGCCGTCGCGCTCGCGGTACTCTATGCCCAGAGCCTCGCCGTATGCCTCAACGTAGCGGCGGTTGAGTTCGGCGAAGCCGTCGTCGCGCCCCACGGTTATATACATGCGCGGGCGCGGCCTTTTTGACTCGATAAGGCGGCGGGAAAGCTCGTATATGTCGTTTTTCGAGCCCATGAGGTTTTCCTCCCCGCCGAAGGACGCGTCAAGTATGCGCGCCGTCGATTCGCGGCTGAAGGGATTTTTCGTCATGGAATACGATATGTCCGGCGAGCCCGACATATTGGCGCAGGCGGCGTATTTTTCGGGATAAGTGAGCGCAAGCTTCATCGCGCCGTAGCCGCCCATGGAAATGCCCGCGGCGAAGGTGTCCTCTCTGGCCGTCGAAACATGGAAGAACTCCGACACGATGCCGGGAAGCTCTTCCGCAAGGAACGTGATATAAGGCGAGCCGTGGAGCTGATCCGTATAGAAGCTCTGATGCGCGTCGGGCATGACTATGACGACGCCGTAGGTTTGCGCGTAAAGCTCCAGCTTCTGAAAGCGGCGCATGACGCTGTGGTCGCCGCCGCGCCCGTGAAGAAAATAAAGAACGGGAAACGGCGCAAAAACGCCTTTTTTTATGGGCACGCCGTAGTCGTTATTCTTCTGCGGCAATATAACGCCCATGGACGACTGCATATCGAGCGTCTTTGAAAAATACGATACCTCCAGAACTGCCATATACTCACCGACCTTCTTGTATTTATATAAAGTATATCATATATTGCCGCCCCGGGGCAACATCGCGCGCGGGAATCGGGAAAAAAAGCACAGCGAAGCGTTCGCTTCGCTGTGCGGGATATGTATGCGTCAGTTCGTGCTGTTGTAATGGATGTTGGCGGAGGAGGGCACGTTAATTACCCCCCATATGCTCTGCCACTGTTTCTCTGTTCCGGCGTAGTATATGTCAGTAAGGCTGTT
>JAFOLN010000094.1 GCA_017419325.1 Clostridia bacterium | reverse complement strand
GACAGGCGAACCCCCGCATATTTCTTGAAAAGTACGGGCGCTTTTCAAAAGAGAAGGACGCGGGCGAGAACGCGCTCATACTCCTTTCCACGAATTTCAGAAGCCGCACTCCCGTGCTTGACTCGGTGAACGCCGTGTTTTCGGAAATAATGTCCGCCTACGCGGGAGAGCTTGACTATACAAAGGACGAGTATCTTAACGAGAACAAGCTCTATCCCGAGTCGGACGAAAGGTTCACGACGGAGCTTTATCTTATTAAAAGAAAGAAGAAAAAAGATTCGGAGGAGACCGATGCGCCCGCAGAGGAGGACACACAGGGCGAGGAGCTTTCAAAGAGCGAGGAGGAGGCGCGCCTTGCGGCAAATCTCATCCGCTCCATGACGGCCGAAGGATTTCCCATATTCAACGTAAAGGCGAAGACCTCGCGCCCCGCGCGCTACGGCGACTTTGCGATACTTTTGCGGAGCATAAATCCCCGCGCCGCCGTATTTGAAAAAGCGCTCATTGAAGCGGGCATCCCCGTAAGCACCCAGAGCAAGGAGGACTTCTTCTCCGACCCCGACGTGCTTCTTGTGACGTCCCTTCTTCGCACCGTGGACGACCCCCTTAAGGACATACCCCTTGCGGCGGTCATGCGCTCGCCCGTATTCGGTTTTACGGACGACGAGATAATGGAGATACGCTTCATAAAAAGAAGCGCGCCGCTTTACGAGGCCGTAAAAACGGCGGCGGGAGCGGGCGATAAAAAATGCGCCGACATGCTTTCGTATATCGAAAGAGCGCGCCTTATGTCGCGCGACATGAGCGCACCGGAGTTTCTTTCGTATCTCTATGAAAGCACCATGATAAAGGCGATCCTCGGCGGGCTTCCCGGCGGCGAGACGCGAATAAACAAGCTTGACACACTCCTTTCGGTCGCCGCCGACTACGAAAGGTCGCATTACAGGGGACTGTTCAATTTTATACTGTATATAGATTACCTTATTGATAATAAGATTGAGGTCTCGCCGAAGCGCACGCCGGGAGAAAGCGACAACGCGGTAAAGATTATGAGCATCCATAAATCAAAGGGGCTTGAGTTCCCCATATGCATCGTCGCGGACCTCGACAAGCGCTTCAACTCCGAGGACTTAAGGGAACCCGTGCTCTACGACAGGGAGCTTGGGTTCGGGTGCGATTTTTTCGATTCGGAAAGGCTCATAGTATACCCCACGGCGGCAAAGACGGCCATCACACAGAAGATGAAGCGGCGCGCCATAGCCGAGGAGATGCGCGTCCTATACGTCGCCATGACGAGGGCGCAGGAAAAGCTCATCCTTATAGGCACCTGCGGGGATATTGACGACAAGCTTAAGAAAATAAAGGCTTCCGCCGTGGGAAACAGCGGATATTTTACCTTAAAATCGTCTTCATATCTTGATTTTCTCTTGAGAGGCTTTAAAATATATACGGTGGGCATGCCGCTGCCGGGCGAAAGGGCAAGGCTTTCGCTGCCCTCGGGAGAACTTCTCTTAACGGTGCTTGAAAACGGCGGCGAGGCCGCCTGGGAGCCGCCGGCAAAGGACGTAAAAAAAGAGGGCGCGGGCGAAGAGGACGCGGCGCTTATCCGTGACAGGCTTTTGTTTAAGTATGCCTTTTCGCAGTACGCGGCCATACCGTCGAAGCTCTCCGCAACGGAGATAAAGGGGCGCCTTATGGAGGTGCCCGAGCCATACGGACAGCCGGAATACATAAAGCCGCTCACGCGCCTGAGAGTGCCCGACTTTTATAAGAAAAAGAGCGGCGAGGAGGACGCGGCGCTTGAACGGGGCACCGCCATGCACATTTTCATGGAGCTTTGCGACTTTGAGGAGACCGACAGCCCCGAAAAGCTTAAAGCGCAGACAGACGGGTTCGTGTCGTCGGGCAGGATGACCGAGTGTCAGGCGGAGATGCTTGACTACGCCATGCTTTGGCGGTTCTTTGAAACGCCGCTTTTCATG
>JAFOLN010000014.1 GCA_017419325.1 Clostridia bacterium | reverse complement strand
CGAACGAGAATGCCATGCGCATGTTTTTAGCCTCGGGCGCGATAAAGGGCATAGGCGAGGTGCTGGCGGGGCGCATAGTCGATGAGTTCGGCGAGGCCACATTCGACATCATAGCCGACTCCCCCATGGCGCTTGCGTCGGTGCAGGGCATAACGAAGAAGAAGGCCGAGGAGATAAGCCGCGTATTCAACTACCGCATGGGCATAAAGCGCGTTATGGAGGAGTTCTCAAAGCTGGGGCTTACGCCGGAGCAGGCCGTGGCGGCCTATTCGGTATACGGAAACGACGCGCCCATGCTCGTGCGCCAGAACCCCTACATCCTGTGCCGCCCCGGCATTGACGTAAGCTTCGACGCCGCCGACAGGATAGCGCGGGATATAGACTTCGACCTCGGCGACAGGCGGCGCGTCCGTGCCGCCGTCATACATATACTGACCCACAACCTGCAAAACGGCCACACATACATACCGAAGCTGAAGCTTACGTCGGTTGCCGAAAATCTTCTGGAAAGCTTCGAGGAGGAGGAGATACTTGAGATACTTGAGGAGATGTTCTCCGACGGCGAGGTTGTCATAACCGAGTCGGAGCGCCACGACTGCGTGTTCCTCCCCCGCCTTTACGAGGCGGAAAGCTACGTTGCCGCCTGCGTTGCGCGCATGGCCAACGACGAAACGGATTACGACGAGGACATCGACGCCATAATAGACGAAACGGAGTCCGAAATGGGCATAGAATACGCCGTCATGCAGCGCGAGGCCGTAAAGCACGCGGCGGCGCGCCGCTTCATGGTGCTCACAGGCGGCCCCGGCACAGGCAAGACCACCACCGTGAACGCCATGATAGATATGTTCGAGGCGCTTGGCAAAAAGGTGGCGCTCTGCGCCCCCACGGGACGTGCCGCGCAGCGCATGACCCAGCTTTCGGGGCGCGAGGCCAAAACGATACACCGCCTTCTTGAGGTAAAGCCCATGGACGGTGGAATAATGCCCGAGTTTGCCCGAAACGAACGCCGCCCCCTATCGGCGGACGTCATCATCGCGGACGAATGCTCCATGATAGACATACTGCTTATGGAGGCTTTAATGCGGGCGCTTAAGCGCAAGGCGCACCTAATACTTGTGGGCGACTTCAACCAGCTTCCCTCGGTGGGCGCGGGCAACGTGCTTCTCGATATCATAGAGTCGGAGTGCGCCGATGTTGTGGAGCTTGACGAGATTTTCCGTCAGGCGGCGCAGAGCAACATCATTGTGTCCTCCCACGGCATACTGAACGGCGAATACCCCATCCTCGACAGGAAGGAGGGCGACTTCTTCTTCCTTTATGTAAACGACGAGGAGCTGGGCGCAAAAAAAGCGGCCGACCTTATCGCCCGCCGCCTGCCGAAGGCCTACGGCTACGACCCGTTCACCGATATACAGATTATCACCCCCACTAAGCTCGGCGCGCTTGGCACGAAGGAGTTAAACCTCCGCCTTCAGGAAAGGCTCAATCCCTCCTATTCCATGCCGCATTTAAAGCGGCGCGATACGGTCCTTAAGCTGGGCGACAAGGTGATGCAGACGAAGAACAACTACGACATACCGTGGATAAAAAAGGCCGACGGCATAAGCTCCACCGGCGTTTTCAACGGCGATATAGGGCGCGTGGCGCAGATAGACGCGGCGCATGAGATCGTGGTCGTGGACTACTACGACAAGCTTGCAAGCTATCCCTTCTCGAGCGTGGGCGAGCTTGAGCTTGCGTATGCCATAACGGTGCATAAAAGTCAGGGCAGCGAGTTCGACGCGGTTATACTGCCCCTTTACCACTGCCCCGTGAGGCTCAGGAACCGCGAGATACTTTATACGGCCTTCACCCGCGCGAAGGAGCTTTTGGTCGTTGTGGGCGATTATGAGACGCTTACGCAGATGGTGGACAATCTCCGCCACTCGAAGCGATATACGCTGCTTCGCGAGATGATTCAGACGCTCGTCATGGAAAACGAGGACGGCGGCATGACGCTGTTTTAAGCATCCGAACGACATCATATGTTAAAAAAGGGAGAACGGAAATCCGTCCTCCCTTTTTTTTATCATTAAGACTAAGCTCCGCTTATCTCACTATTCCCGGGTATTGTCACGTATCACGACCGCCTCGTAAGGGCGAAGAACTCCGGGCCGGGCTTTAGAGTCCTCGTAATTACAGAAAAGTATCTGCGCGTTTTCCTCGTCGGAGAGTCCGGCCTCGGCCGGATTGTAAACGGCTTCTTCCCCGCTGAAATTTATAAGGACAAGCATCCTGTCCGAATCATTTTCCCGGACATACGCGTAAACCGTTTCGCTCTCCGGAAGCATTTCCGTGTAAGAGCCGTCTATAAGCACGCGGTTTTCCCGTCTCAGCGCGGACAAGCGTTTATACCAGTTAAGCACCGATGCCGGGTCATTTTCTTCCAGTGCGGCGTTAATCGTCCGTGAGTCTCCAGCTGACAGCCACGGCGTTCCGCTTGTAAAGCCCGCGCCGGGCGCGTCCTCCCACTGCATCGGCGTCCTTGCGTTATCGCGGCTGAACCGATGAACAAACTCCATGGCCTCCGCTTCCGTAAAGCCTTCTTT
>JAFOLN010000093.1 GCA_017419325.1 Clostridia bacterium | reverse complement strand
GCCGTGGCGCACCGCGTATTCAAGGTAGGGCGCGTACCACGGGTCGCCGTTTTTGAGCGTGGAGCGGCCCGTTTCGTATATTTCGTTCACCCTGTCCGCCATGACGATGGCCTGCATCACCGTAAGGCTGCCGTCCGGCTCGAAGCCGTTCTCCGACATGCCGTTCATAAGCCCGTAGGACACGCAGTCGTAAATGCTGTCATACGCCCAGTGGGACGGCGAAACGTCGGCAAATCGCGTCACGGAGGACGAATTTTTCTTAAAATTGTCGAGTCCCGCCGCAAGAGTGGGCGCGGCGCAGGACGAAATAAGGAAAATCAGCGCAAAAAGCGCGGAAATTAGTTTTTTCATCGTTTTTCCCTCCTCTTTTACTTAGAAAAAGTAACATATTTATACTGTTATGTCAACATTGCGCGCCGATTGGGGCGTAAATCGCGTATAAAAAAGTGAAACGGCGGGCGCAGGAGAGAGAGAAATAACGCAAAAACGGGCGATTTCAGGAGAACGTGAAATATAAATTAAAAAAACCGAAAAAAGTGTTGACAAGCTGAAAAAGCATATGTATAATAAGTCATGCTGAAAAAAGTATGGCCGCATTACGGATGCGGCGTCGCGATAAATTAGCAGATGAAAACTTTAAGGAGGAAATTTTAATGTCAACGACTATGGCAAAAGTTGAAAACGTTGAGCGCGCATGGCACGTTGTTGACGCGGCAGGCCAGCCTCTCGGCAGAGTAGCGGCCGTTGTTGCGTCGATGCTCAGAGGTAAGCACAAGGTTGATTTCACCAATCATGTGGACTGCGGCGATCACGTTATAGTTATCAACGCCGATAAGGTGGTACTTACCGGCAAGAAGCTGGAAAAGAAATATTACATCACTCATTCGGGCTGGATCGGCGGCCTGAAGAAGGTGCAGTATAAGAGACTTATGGCTTCCCGTCCCGAAAAGGCAGTGGAGCTTGCTGTATGGGGTATGCTCCCGAAGAACTCCATCGGCAGAACGTCCATCAGACGCTTAAAGGTTTACAGCGGCGCGGAGCATAACCATCAGGCTCAGAAGCCCGTGCTTTACACCGGAAAAATATAAGGGAGGACAAGATAAATGTATTCAAGCGATAAGACATATTTCTACGGCACCGGCAGAAGAAAGAAATCCGTTGCAAGAGTAAGGATCCTTCCCGGCACCGGCAAGGTTACCATAAATGACAGAGATATAGACGATTATTTCGGCCTTGAGACGTTAAAGCTCATCGTTCGTCAGCCCCTGGCGCTTACCGACAATCTCGGCAAGTTCGACATCATCGCCAAGGTTGCAGGCGGCGGCTTTACCGGTCAGGCAGGCGCGATAAGACACGGTCTTTCCCGCGCTCTTCTTCAGTACGACGCAGAGCTTCGTCCCGCTTTAAAGAAGGCAGGCTTCCTCACCCGCGATCCGCGTATGAAGGAAAGAAAGAAGTACGGCTTAAAGGCCGCTCGCCGCGCTCCGCAGTTCTCGAAGAGATAATTTTTCGGTCAGCTCGGAAAATCGAATACCTCGCCGCGCAAAAGCGCGGCGGGCGTATTCTTTTAATACGGGCGCCAAAGTTAATTACTATATAAAAACGGCAGTTGTTTTGGTTATTATTCCTTTGTTCCTTTCCAAGCTGAATATTTTTCGCGCTTCGTCCGCTTTGAATAATAATCAAAACGGGCGAATTTTGTTTTTATCGAAAACATTTCTGATATTTGCCCCGGTTTTTGTAAAAACAGGAGGAACTACCATGGGCTCTAATTTTGCAAAAAAGATTATGGGACAAGGCCGCTTCTTCGTTGTGTTATGGGCCATTGTGGCGGTGTGCGCCGTTGTTTTCAACGTATACGCCGGAATGTACATCCCCGTCACGGTAAACGACGACGGCAATATAACGACTTACAGCACAAATATACGCGACACCCAAAGCTTCCTTGAAGACGAGGGCATCGTCATAAACGACGGCGACATTCTCGACGCGCCCGCGCTCCTTACAAGGGATGCCAGGATAAACATAACCCGCAGCTTTGAAATAGAGATAATATCGGGAGGCGAGAGCCTCACCGTGCGCACCGTTCCCGATACGGTGAAAAATATCCTTGAAAAAAACGGCGTAAGCTATGACGAAGACGACGTGCTCTCCCTTCCTGAGGACGAGCTCATCACCGAAAGCTGTGCGCTTACCGTCGATATAATAGAGGTCAGAGTCGAAACGGAGGACGTTGTGGTGCCCTCTCTTACCGACTTTCTGAACAACACCTACGACGTTGACGTTTCCACCTTCGACCCCGGCGTGAACAGCGGGAACGCTATCCCCGTCTCCGCCTACAACGCGATAAAGCGCACCACATACCAGGTGCGCTACGTAAACGGCGTGGAAACCGACCGCCTTCTGGCCGACGAGGCAATCCTTCTCGATACGGACGAGGGCATGGTCTCCGTCTGCGACACGCGCCCCGACGAGCCGGGGGCCGACAGCGGCCTTATAGCCGCCGAGGGACGCATCGAGCGCTACACGAAGGTCATAGACTGCGTGGCAACGGCGTACACCCACACGGGCTACGTTACCGCCACCCGCACCTGGCCCAAGGTGGGCACCATCGCGGTGGACCCCTCGGTCATACCGCTGGGAAGCAAGCTGTACGTTGAGAGCGCCGACGGCGAGAGCTGGATATACGGCTACTGCATCGCCGAGGACACGGGCGGTCTTATAAAGGGAAACAGGATAGACCTCTTCCTTGAAACGAAGGACGAGTGCATTCTTTTCGGTGTACGCGACGCCCGCGTATACATTCTTGAATAGAGGTTACATATGGATCTATGCGATTTAGGCGAGGTGCGCGCGCTCCTTCGCCGCCACGGCTTTCAGACTCAGAAGGACTACGGTCAGAATTTTCTCATAAACGGCGATGTGCCGAGAAATATTGCAAAAAGCGCCGGGGTCTCGGGCCGCGGCGTCATTGAGATAGGCCCCGGCATCGGGTGCCTGACGCGCGAGCTTTCCCGCGAGGCCGAAAAGACGGTGGCCGTGGAGATTGACAGAAAGCTTGAGCCCATTCTTAAAGAGACGCTTTCGGACGCGCCGAACACGAAGGTCATATACGGCGACATAATGAAGCTCGACCTTCGCGGTCTTATAGAGCGCGAATTTCCCGATATGGAGGTGTCCGTCTGCGCGAACCTTCCCTATTATATAACGACGCCCATAATAATGCGCCTTATAGAGGAGCGCCTGCCCTTAAAGACAATAACGGTCATGGTCCAGCGGGAGGTGGCGCGCCGCCTCTGCGCCGACGAGAACTCAAAGGACAACGGCGCCATATCGCTTACTGTGCGGTACTTTACGGAGCCGGAGTATCTTTTCGACGTGCCCGCCCGTGACTTCTTCCCCGCCCCGTCGGTGGATTCGGCCGTAATACGCATGACGGTGCTTGACAGCCCCCGCGTAAGCGTCCGAAACGAGGCACACATGTTCGGCCTTATAAAAGCGGCCTTCTCACAGCGCAGAAAAACGCTTGCGAACGCCCTTTCCAATATGACGGGACTTGACAAAAACGAGCTTTATGGGTATCTTCTAAGTATGGGGAAAAATAAAGACATACGCGGCGAGCGTATGTCCCTTGAG
>JAFOLN010000092.1 GCA_017419325.1 Clostridia bacterium | reverse complement strand
GCCACCCATCGTCATACGCCGGAGATTGAAGAGCAGCTTTCCTATGCCGCAGGAGATGAGATTACCATTTCCTTTACGCCTCATTTGGTACCTATGAATCGAGGCATTTTAGCAACGGAATATGCGTCATTAAACAAGGTAACCTATCCGGACGGACATGAGGATTATCCGTCGGCTGAAATGATTACAGAAGCATATAAGAAATATTACGATCATGAGAAATTCATTCGCTTTTTAGGTGAAGGAAAAACGCCGGAGACAAAATGTCTTCGGCGTTTTTGGCACCCCCTGCGAGAATCGAACTCACAACTAACCCTTAGGAGGGGTTTATTATATCCATTTAACTAAGGGGGCGAATACTTACCTTGATAATTTTAATAAAACGGCCGCTAAAAGTCAAGGCTTTTATGGCGAAGGGCGTCGGGCGGCAAAAAAGAGGCGGGGCAGGTAATGCCCCGCTTCTCTTTTATATCGCGGCCATGCCCGAAGATAGGCGCGCCGCAAATATTTTTCTACCAGCCCGTGCCCACAAGCTCCGCGTGCCATCCGTCGGAGGCGCGGGTCACATAACCGCAGCGGCCGTATGAAAACGCGCCGCGGGGCACGTCCGGGTCGCTACCCGTATATTCGCCGGTGTTGCCCGCCATGGACTGCATAAGCGCGCGCTCGTTTTCGGGCACGAACGCCACGGTAAGATAAAACGCCCACGCATCATCGGAAAGCCTTCCGAGGCTCCTGAAATGCTCCGTCTCCTCTTCGGCCTCCGTTACATCACACTTTACGAACGTATATTTAAACTGACTTCCGTCCGACACCTCTGTATGGCGCGACTCGAATATGCGGCAGAACTCCTCGGCCGCCTGAAGATGGCTCTGTCCCCTGTCGGGCACGATTATCTTATACTGCTCGTCGTAAGTCCCGCCGTATGCCTTAAATTCCGCTTCGTCGTACCACGTGCGCATGAGCGTACCGAGATTGGCGCCGCCGTCGTATTTATACTTCGCGTCAAACGTGTAAGTCTCTCCCTCGGGCGCGGTAAGAACGAGCGTATTCTCGCCCTCCGTGAATCTGAGCCTGTATCCGAGACACGACAGGGCGACGCCCTCGCCCGCGGCTCTCACCGGGCCCGCGGTATATTCAAAGTCGGAAAGCGAGGTCGAAAGCTGTACCTCGTTAGGCACTCCGCGGCCCGAATACGCGAACGTCTCCGGTCCTTCTTCGTTCTCAAGCCACAGCGTCACGGGAACGCTTTTGTCCGTTATCCGCGATATCGCGTCCGAAAGCGCCTCCTCGGGCGTTTCGGGCGATTTCCTTTTGAAGCGCTCGTCCGCCGTGAAGCTGTCGACCATTATGCTGATAAGCTCCGGCTCGAGGGCAGCCTCGTTATTTTCGCCTGACAGCGAGGCTATCGTTTCCGGGTCGTATGCGGAGCTAACTATCCACACGCCGCCGTCCGCGTCGCGCACGGTGCGCACCTCGCGCCCCAATACGTATTTCTCGTTGGGATGCTCCGGCTCCTGTGAAAGAGTTACCTTTC
>JAFOLN010000013.1 GCA_017419325.1 Clostridia bacterium | reverse complement strand
CTGTACGCCGTGGGGTCGGAAAGCTTTGTTTCCGTTGAGGGCTGCGCCTTCGTCACGCTCTTTCCCGCTTTCAGCGTCATGACGATGACGCCCTGGGACGCTCTTGTCGTCTTTTCCGGGATAAGGGAGGAGTTTAGTGTAAGTATGCGCCCGCCGTCCGAGAAAAGCGTAAAGTCCGCGTCCTCCGTTATATGGTACGCGCCCGCGAGGGTGAACTTGTCGCAGTACGCGCCCGTAAGCTTCTTTCTGTTCGTCTTCGTCTGATACGCCAAAAGCGGAACCTTTGAGGCACGGCCGTTTGAGGCGAAGAAGAGAAGCTGACCCGCGTAGTCGTCGCCCGTTATCACGGTGAATACCACGTTCTCGTTTTGCTCCATCGAGAGCTTTGCCGGCAGATAGTCGCCCAGCGCGCTTGCCTTCGTGTCGTCGAAGTCATAAAGGCGCGTCTTGTATACGCTGTATTTGTCCGTAAAGAACAGGGCGTGAGCCTTGTTGGTCGTCTGCGCCGTGAAAACGAGCTCGTCGCCGTCCTTGTATTTCTGCTCGGAGGCCACTCTCAGGGACTGGGGCGTAATCTTTTTGAAGTAGCCCTCCTTTGTAACGAATACGCTGCACTGATAATCGTCGATTATCTGCGACTCGTCGTAGGAGCGCACGTCCTCTTCTGTTATGAGCATGGTGCGGCGGGGGCGGCGGTACTTTTTCGCCACGTCCGAAACTTCTTTTATAATAATACGCTTAATCTTCGCGTTGGACTTCAGGGTGTCCTCCATATCGGCGATGCTCTTTTTTAAATCGCCTATCTCGCCGGTGCGCTCGAGGATGTACTGACGGTTCAGATGACGAAGCTTTATCTCCGCCACGTATTCCGCCTGCACCTCGTCTATGTCGAAGCCCTTCATAAGATTGGGCACGACCTCGCTGTCCTTTTCGGTGCCGCGAACGATGGCGATGGCGCGGTCTATGTCGAGAAGTATCTTTTCGAGACCTAAAAGCAGATGGAGCTTTTCGCGGGCCTTCGTAAGGTCAAAATATAACCTGCGCTTTATGCACTCGATGCGGAAGGCCGTCCATTCCTCAAGAATCTCCTTTACGCCCAGCACCCGGGGAGTCGCGCCCACAAGGATGTTGAAGTTGCAGGAGAAGCTGTCCTGAAGGGGCGTAAGCTTGTAGAGCTTATCCATCAAAAGGTCGGGGTCGGTGTGGCGCTTCAAGTCGATGGCGATCTTAAGGCCCGTAAGCGCCGTCTCGTCGCGCACGTCGGATATTTCACGGAGCTTTCCCGCTTTGACGAGGTCTATAATCTTTTCCATGATGGCCTCTATGGTGGTGGAATACGGAATCTCCACCACCTCGATGCAGTTCTGCTTCTTGTCGAACACATACTTCGCGCGAAGCTTTACGCTGCCGCGCCCCGTCTTATAGAGCGCGTCTATCTCGTCTTCATTATATATAAGCTGCGCTCCCGTTGAAAAATCGGGGGCGATGAGCGTCTTTTTTATGTCGCAGTCCGGGTCCTTTAAGTACGCCACGGTGGTGTCGCATACCTCGCCTAAGTTAAAGCCGCAGATGGAGCTTGCCATGCCCACGGCGATGCCCTGATTTGGGTTTACGAGGATATTGGGGTAGGTGGTGGGCAGGAGCACCGGCTCCTCCATGGTGTTGTCGTAGTTCGGCACCATGTCCACGGTGTCGCGGTCGATGTATTTAAAGAGCTCCGCGCAGATGGGGGCAAGCTTTACCTCCGTATAGCGCGACGCGGCGAAGGCCATGTCGCGGGAGTACTGCTTTCCGAAGCTGCCCTTTGAATCGACAAACGGCGTAAGCAGCGCGTCGCAGTCCGCAGTAAGGCGCACCATGGTCTCATATATGGCCATGTCGCCGTGGGGATTTAGCTTCATCGTCTGTCCCACGACGTTCGCCGACTTCGTGCGCTGTCCCGTAAGGAGCCCCATCTTATACATCGTATAAAGAAGCTTTCTGTGGGACGGCTTGAAGCCGTCTATCTGCGGGATGGCGCGGGATATTATAACGCTCATGGCGTAGGGCATGTAGTTTTCCTCCAAAGTGGAGGTTATCTGCTGCTCTATCGGGGGCGAATGTTTAACGGGTGGTTTTTTCAAGGCGTTTTCTCCTTAAGTTTTTTAGGTAAAGTGGTGATGCGCTTACGAAATGTCCGCAAGATCCACGTATTTGTAGCCGTTTTCGGCGATAAAGTCCTTGCGTCCGGCGAGATTGTCGCCCAGGAGCACGTCGAACATCTTAAACGTCGCTTCCCTGTCCTCGGGCATGACCTTTATGAGCCGCCTCGTTTCGGGGCTCATGGTGGTCTCCCACATCATGTCGGGCGTGTTCTCGCCGAGACCCTTGGAGCGCATGATCTTGTACTTTTTATTGCCGAGCGACTTTACGATATCGTTCTTGTCCTTCTCCGTATACGCAAAAAGCGACTTTTCGCCCACGCGTATCTCAAAAAGCGGCGACTCCGCGATGAATACGCGCCCCTCTTCGATAAGGGTGGGCGTAAGGCGGTATAGCATGCTTAAAATCAGCGTGCGTATCTGGTAGCCGTCCACGTCGGCGTCGGTGCAGATTATTATTTTGCTCCAGCGGAGGTTGTTTATATCAAATTCGTTCGCGGCGTTCTTGCCCTTTAGCTTTACCTCCACGCCGCAGCCCAGCACCTTTATAAGGTCGGTTATAATGTCGTTCTTAAAAATCTTGTCAAGGTCGGCCTTAAGGCAGTTCAGTATTTTGCCGCGCACGGGGATTATGGCCTGGAATGTCGCGTCGCGCCCCAGCTTGCAGGAGGTGAGCGCGGAGTCGCCCTCAACGATGTAGAGCTCTCTTTGGGTCACGTCCTTCGAGCGGCAGTCAACGAATTTCTGAACGCGGTTCTGTATGTCGAGGTTTCCCGACAGCTTCTTCTTTATATCGAGGCGCGCGCGCTCCGCCGACTCGCGGGAGCGCTTGTTTACAAGCACCTGATTTGTTATCTTCTCCGCCTCGGCCTTGTTCTCTATGAAGAATATCATAAGCTTCTCGCGGATGAACGCCGTCATGGCCTCCGCTATGAACTTGTTGTTTATCGACTTCTTCGTCTGATTTTCATATGACGGGTTAGTTGAGAAGGTGTTCGTTACGCATATAAGGCTGTCCTCAATGTCCTGAAAGCCTATCTTCTGCTCGGACTTGTTGTATTTGCCGTTCTGCTTAAGATACGCGTCTATCTCCGCAACGAACGCCGAGCGCACCGCCTTATCGGGTGAGCCGCCGTATTCGAGCCAGCTTGAATTGTGGTAATGCTCTATGTGGCTCCCGCTTAACAAAAAGGTGAAGGCGAACTGTATTTTAAGCTTGTAGTCCGGCTTGTCGGCGCGGTCGCGTCCCATGCGCTCGCACTCGAAGTACTGCGTCGGGCACATGGGCTCGTTTCCCTCGCACATCTCGTCGATGTACTGGGTTATGCCCCGCTCGTAGCAGAAGGTCTCCTCCGAGGGCTCCTCCTTCGTTTCGTCGCGGAAGGTGAATGATATGCCAGCGTTGCACACCGCCTGACGGCGCAGCACGTCGGTGAAGTATTCGGAGGGCACGTCAACGTCGGTGAACACCTCGCGGTCGGGCTTCCACGTTATGACGGTGCCGGTCTTGTTCTTCTTTATGGGCTCCTTTGAAAGCCCCCCTATATTTTCGCCTCGCTCAAAATGGAGCGAGAACTTTGTCATGTCGCGGTAAACGGTTACGTCCATATATTCGGAAGCGTACTGGGTGGAGCAGGCGCCGAGGCCGTTTAAGCCGAGGGAAAACTCATAGTTTTCTCCGCTGTCGTTGTTGTATTTGCCTCCGGCGTAAAGCTCGCAGAAAACAAGCTCCCAGTTATAGCGTCCCTCGCGCTCGTTGTAGTCGAGGGGGATGCCGCGGCCGAAGTCCTCGACCGTTATGGAGCCGTCCTTATGCTTCGTTACGTTTATTTTTGAGCCGTAGCCCTCTTTTGCCTCGTCTATCGAGTTGGAAAGTATCTCGAAAACGGCATGCTGACAGCCGACCACATCGTTGGAGCCGAAGATGACCGAGGGTCTGAGCCTCACGCGGTCCGCGCCCTTCAGCGAGGAGATGGAGTCGTTGTCGTATCTCTTTCTGGCGCTTATTTCAGATCACATCCTTACAAGAATCTATTATTTAATTATAAAGCTTTGAAAGCTTTAATGTCAACTTTCAAAGATTATGGTACAATGTAGGTATAATTATTTATGCCGAAAGGAAGAAATCATGTCCAGACATTTTTTTGCATATCTTTCAAGAATGAAATACATCGACCGCTGGAGCCTCATGAGAAACACCCGCACCGAGAACTTAAGCGAGCACACGCTTGAGGTGGCAGTAATAGCCCACGCCCTCTGCGTTATTGCGAACACGCACTTCGGCGCGGATTTAAATGCCGAGCGCGCCGCTGTAATCGCCCTTTTCCACGACGCGTCGGAGATAATCACGGGCGACATGCCCACGCCGATAAAATATTTCAATCCCGAGATAAACCGCGCCTATAAGGAGATAGAGAACGTGGCGAAGGATAAGCTCCTTTCCATGCTGCCGGACGAACTTAAAGAGACGTACCGCAGTGCCTTCTACGACTCCTCCGAGGAGGCGAAGCGGGTAAAGTGGGCCGACAAGATAAGCGCGTATATAAAGTGCGTCGAGGAAAAGAAGGCGGGGAACCGCGAATTTGTGCGGGCGTCGGAGTCCATATACGAAGCGCTCGGAAAGATAGACGCGCCCGAGGTGAATTACTTTATAAATACCTTCCTTGAAAGCTACGCCCTCACCCTTGACGAGCAGGAATAAAAGCATAACGCCCCGCACCCGTTTTGACGTATGTGTGAATATTGCATGAATATTCGGTGACGCTTTTGTGCAACAGGTAAAAACACGCAAAACTATTGCAATTCAATTAACAATAAAGTAACATTGATAATATATAAAAGTGTACTAATTTTCAAGAAGGGCGGTGAAACGGGTGACTGAAAATTGGGACAGAAGAGATATAGTCGAACAGTTATCGGATTTTTTTCAGCTCTTTATGCTCGGCGTGATGAAGCCGATTGAAAAACAGCTTCGCGGAGAGGTGCCTAACTCCGGCCTTCATGTGATGTCGCACATCTATTTCAAGGGGCCGGCCACCATGAGCGATATTACGTCCATCCTGCAATGCTCGAAGCAGCAGACGACGCAGACCGTCGACAAGCTGATAAAGTCGGGCCACGCGGTGCGCGAAAGCGACGAATCGGACAGGCGCAAGGTATGGATTAAGCTTACGGACGAGGGAAACGCATACGTTGAGAAGATGTTAAAGACCGTGACCGAGCTTTTCACCGACCGATTAGAGCAGCTTGACCCGGATGATATAAGAAGCATTTCCGAGGCGGTGTCGACGCTTAACCGGCTCTTCGGCAAAATATCGGAGACAGACATAGAGAAAGTGGATATAAAGAGAATAATAAGGCAGGAGGATAAAATATGAGCGATATCAGAGAACCCGAAAACAGGGAATTCGAGACCCCGGACGTTGAAACGGCGCCCGCCCCGGATGTGCCCGAGCCGTCCACGGACGTCGAGGCGGTGAAGCCCAAAAAGAAGAGAAAGACGGGCCGCGTCATAGCGATAATCATTATCGTTGCCCTTGTGGCGCTGGCGCTGTTTCGAGTGGCGGGCTCACGCAACAAGGTCGTTGCGCCCCCCGAGGAGCTTGCCATCAACGTAAGCACCGTGACCGTTGAGGAAGGAACGCTTGACTCCTTCGTTACCATCTCCGGCTCCATTACGCCGAAGAGCGAGGTATACGTTGTGCCCCGCATAGGCGGCAAGGTAACGGCGGTATACGTTGAGCTGGGCCAGTGGGTAAACAAGGGTCAGAGGCTCTTCTCAATAGACAAGACCGACGTGCAGGCGCAGCTTGCCACCGCGTCCGCCGCGCTGGAATCGGCGAGAGCCGCATACGAGCGCACCGTGGGCGGCACCGCGGAGCAGACGATAGCCCAGCTTGAGGCGGGCGTTGAGACGGCGCGCATATCGTATGAGCAGGCGCAGACGGCGCTTGAAAGAACGGAAGCCCTCTATCAGGCGGGCGGAGCGACCCAGCAGGCATACGAGCAGGCGCAGTCGGGCCGCGATCTTGCGTATCAGCAGTATCAGCTTGCGCAGACGAATTACGACCTTACGGTAAACAAGATACTGGGCGAGAACGAAAAGAGCGCCCGCGCGGCACTGACGCAGGCGCAGGCGGCATATCAGACGGCTCAGAACGCATACAACGACACCGAAGTCACCGCGGAGGTGTCCGGCTATATCGGCATGAGCACCGTTGCGGTAGGCGGCAGCGTATCGGCGGCGCAGCCTCCCATGTCCATCGTTGACATAAGCGAGGTATACGCGGAGGTAGGCCTCCCCGAGACCGTTATAAACAGCATAGACGAGTCGCAGACGGTAGAGGTTGAAGTCGCAAGCATACCGGGACAGAAGTTCACCGGCACCATCACGGGCATAAGCCCCCAGACCTCTGCGGGAAAGCAGACTTATCAGGCAAAGATAGCCATCCCCAACCAGTCGGGCGAGCTTAAGGGCGGCATGTTCGCTTCCGTAAAGTTCAAGACCGACAGCGTAAGCGACGCGCTCTATCTGCCCGTATCCTCCGTTAAGGATTCGGCGGGCGAGTCCTACGTTTACATAGTAGGCGACGACGGCCGCGCTCACAAGCGCGTTGTCACCGAGGGTCTTGCAAACGACGAGAACGTTGAGATAACCTCCGGTCTCAAAGTGGGCGACCAGGTCGTGGTAAGAGGTCAGGACTTCCTTGAGGACGGAACGCTCATCGAGGTAGTAAACGACAGCGAAGCTTCCTGAAGCTTTAAATGACAGTTTGTAAGGAGGCTTTATAAATGGGTTTGATCAGATTATCGATAAAACGGCCCGTAACCATACTTATGGTCGTTCTTATCATACTTATATTCGGTTTCGTGTCGTTTACGAATATACCGATAGACATGATGCCGAAAATGGACCTTCCCTACGTCATCGTAATGACGACGTACACCGGCGCGGGTCCCTACGAAGTCGAAAGTCTTGTAACGAAGCCCGTGGAGGGCGCCGTTGCCACCGTTTCGGGCGTTGAGAACATATACTCAACATCATCAGAGGGAAGCTCAATGGTCATCATCGAGTTTGCCGACGGCGTTGACCTTGATTTCGCGTCAATTGATATAAGGGAGAACATCGACCTCATCTCCCGCGCGCTGCCGAGCGACGTGGGCGATACCATGATAATAAAGATGAACCCCAATATCATGCCGATAGCGGCGCTGGCCATAACCGACGACGAGCGAAACGCGTATGAGCTTACGGCGCTTGTTGAGGACACCATAGTGCCCCGCTTCGAGCGCATCGTGGGCGTTGCGTCGGTCGGCGCGTACGGCAAGACGGAGCAGGAGATAAAGGTGGTCATGAACCCCGACAAGATGCTGGGCTACGGCATTACGTCCCAGACGATAATGGGGCTTCTCGCCTCGGAGAACATTAACTCCGTCGGCGGCACCATCGACTACGGCGACAGAGAACTGAACGTCCGCTCCATGGGCGAGATGACCGACGTAAACGAAATAAGGTCGCTGCCCATACCGCTTGCCACGGGAGGCTTCATAAGGCTTTCCGACGTTGCGGACGTTTACCTGGGCGACGTTGAGAAAACGTCCTACTCCCGCATAAACGGACAGGACTCCATAACGCTTTCCATACAGAAGCAGACGGACGGCAACACCGTTGAAGTAGCAAAGCGCGTAAGGGCGGAGATAGAGGCCCTGAAGACGGAATATCCTTCCGTAAACTTCACTTTCTCCTATGACTCCTCCGAGAGAATAGAAGAGTCCATCTCCAGCGTTGCCCACAGCGCGGTAACGGGCGCAATACTTGCGGTGTTCGTGCTCCTTATCTTCTTAAAGAGGATAAAGTCGTCGCTCGTTATAGCCGTTTCCATACCTGTTTCGGTAATAACGACGTTCATACTCATATACTTCTCCGGCACCACGATAAACATGATCTCCCTGGGCGGTCTGTCGCTGGGCGTCGGAATGCTCGTGGACAACTCCATTGTCGTGCTTGAGAACATTACGCGCCACTTCGGCATGGGCTACAGCTCAAAGGACGCCGCGGAGAAGGGCGCGGGACAGGTTATACAGGCAATCGTCGCATCGACCCTTACGACCATCATAGTTTTCGTACCTATGATATTCGTAAACGGCATCGCAGGCCAGATGTTCAGAGATATGTCCCTCACCGTGGCATTCTCCCTTGCGGCGTCGCTGCTTGTGGCAATAACCCTCGTTCCCATGATGTTCGCAAAGTTCTTTAAGAGAAGAAAGGAAGAACAACAGGAAGAGATAGTCGAGATTTCGGAGCTTGAGCAGCACGAGATGCTCCTTTCGGAATACAGAAACAGAAATTATACGAAGAACAAGTTCTTCAACGGCATCGTAAAGGCATGGGACAGACTCATGCTGAAGCTCTACGACATATACGGCAGAGCCCTCGATTACGCGCTCACGAAAAAGAAGCGCACCGTTGTAATCGCGATACTTCTCCTTGTCGTAAGCTTTGCCTCCGCGGCCGTATGCGGCTTCGAGCTTACGCCCGCAACGGACGAAGGACGCATATCCATAACGATAGACCTTCCGAAGGACGCGCAGCTTGAGGAGATAAACGAAGTTACGATGCAGGTGGAGAAGATCGCGATGGCTATACCCGAGGCCGACAGAGTATCGGCGTCAACGGGCGGATATTCGTCCCTTATGTCGTCGGGCTCCTCCACGGTAACGCTGCTTCTTACCGACGTAAACGAAAGAGACCGCACCACCACCGAGGTATCCGAGGACGTGCGCGAGCGCTTAAAGGTCATAACGGGCGCCGACATCTCGGTAAGCGAGGCTTCGTCCTACTCCATGGGCGGCTCCACGGGCGACGCGGTAAGCATAAACATAACGGGCCCCGACGACACGGTGCTTGAAAGCATCGCCGAGCAGGTAATATATCAGATATCCACCATCGAGGGCGTAAGAAATCCCACCTCATCCGCAACGAGCGGCAAGCCCGAGGCGCGTATCTACATAGACCGCGAGAAGGCCATGACCTACGGCCTTACGGGTTCGCAGGTGGCATCCAGCGTAAGACTTGCCCTTATGGGTACGGTTGCCACCACCATAAAGAGCGAGGGCACCGAGATTGACGTCCGCATAATGTACCCCGACGACGTAAACGCAACGTTCGACCAGTTAAAGTACGTAAGCATACGCACGGCGCGGGGCGAGGTCGTTCCGCTTGAAAGCGTGGCCGAGATAGTTGAGGACGTCGGCCCCACCTCGGTATCGCGTCAGAATCAGCAGAGATACCTCTCCGTTACGGCGCAGAGCTACGGACGCGACACCGGCAGCATCAACCGTGAGGTAATGATGAAGCTTGCCGGCATGAAGCTGCCGGACGGCTACTCCTTCGACACCGGCAACGGCCAGTACGCAACGATGATGGAATCCTTCGGACAGCTTGGCAAGGCAATGCTCCTTGCGGTCGTGCTCGTATACATGATAATGGCGGCACAGTTCGAGTCGCTCTTATACCCCTTCGTCGTTATGTTCTCGGTACCCTTCGCGGCCATAGGCGCGCTGCTTCTCAATTTCTTTGCGGGGCAGTCCATAAACATGGTAACGATGATAGGCTTCATCATGCTTGCCGGCATAGTCGTAAACAACGCGATAGTGCTTGTTGACTACATAAATCAGCTGCGGCGCGAAAAGGGACTGAGCATTGAAGAGGCAATCCGCGCGGCAGGCCCCATAAGACTTCGTCCTATACTTATGACGGCTCTCACCACCATACTCGGCCTTCTGCCGATGGCGCTTGCCCTTGACCAGAGCGGCGCGATGATGCAGCCGCTGGCTCTTACCGTTATAGGCGGTCTTGTAACGTCCACCGTATCGACGCTTATCATAGTGCCGATAGTTTACAGCACGTTCGCGCAGATCTCCACCCGCGAGGGACGCGCACAGCGCCGCCGCGATAAAGAGGCAAGAAGGGAACAAAAGAGAACACGCAGATCGTCTAAGCGTATGGCGAAAAAAAGCGTGAAGGCATAAAACGGGAGGTGCTTTAAAGATGAAAAAAAGAATAACGGCGCTTGTGTTGGCGGTCGTTCTCATCATCAGCATGTCGTGCGTCGGCGCGTTTGCAAAGGATGATGTGACCGAGGTATCCATAGACAATATTTATAAGCTGACCTACGACAACAACCCGAATATCGTTGTTTTAAGCAACAACATATTCATCCTTGGCATGGCGGGTCTTACGAACGCCGAGCTTACGGCAAACGCGTCCACCATAACGTCGCTTACCGTATCGAAAAAGCAGATAGCATACGGCGCGCAGCAGCTCCTTCTGTCGTACTACAAGCTTCTTAACACCCGCGATACGCTTAAAATAAACCTCGCGTATCTTGACGAGAGCTTAAACGTATCGAAGGTAATGTACGAGATGGGCATGATGACGTATATCGACTACATAGCGATTTTAAACTCCAAGACGGAGCTCCAGTCGAACCTTATCACCCTTGAGAGCAACATCTCCCAGATAGAGACGAGCCTTAAGACGATGATAAACCTTTCGTCGGAGGACCAGATGAAGATAGCCGAATTCAAGCCGCTGGACGCGGGCGTTATAGACACCCTTGACCGCGAGGCATGCTACGCCCAGGCGGTTCAGAACAGCTATACGTTAAAGTCCAACTTTGAAACGCTGTTCGACGCCGACATGAACTACTACGTTGCGGAAAGCGACATGACGGAGAAGCAGCGCGACAACGCCGTTATCTCCTACAGAACGGCAAAGACGGCAGTGTCGAATACCTTCGACAACCAGTGGACAGACCTTGCATTAAAGCGCGACGCTTTAAAGATAGCGCAGACGAAGGTCGAGCTTGCAAAGACGACTTATGAACTCGACCAAGTGAGAATGGAGAACGGCACCATATCGAAGATAGACCTTGTAAAGTCAGAGAACGCGTACAAGACGGCGCAGATAGATTACAACAACGCGCAGATAGACTTCACGACGGCCTATAAGAAGTTCGAGGCGCTGCTTGCCGGCGTTGAGTTAAGCTCGACGGGCGCTTAAGGCGAGAAAAACAGCGCAAAGCATAAAAAACAGAAGGAAAAAACGCAAAGCGATAAAACGAACACGCCCCCCGGGGCGTGTTCGTTTTTTATGCACCATACGCCGTAGGAGAGGCTTTTTATAAGGAGAACTGCCGAAAGCACGGCGGCGAGGGTATATATCATGGCGGCTCCTTTCTTTTTATTCGCTCCCGCCGTCGGGCGAAAGGCTAACTGTCACGTTAAAGCGCGAACGGGGAAAACGATCCTCAAAGCCATATGCCCGAAGCGCATCGAGAGTCAAAAAACGCGGTCTTATCATTTGTGAAAAGCCGAACACGTCGGCTTTGTATTCCTTGGCGCAGCGGTATAAGAACGCCGAAACGCAGTCCTCGAGCCGTTTTTGTATATGCGGGATATCGTCCCGCCCGTCCGTTCGGCAGTAAAAAAAGAGCGATACGCTTATAACGGGCGCGTCCCCCGATATGTCAACTCCTGCGCGGGGCGGGCGGCGCGGCCTTAAGTAAACCCCATCGCCCGCGATACCGTCCGCGTTTATAAAATCGGCGGGCAGGCGGCCCGTGACCGCGCCGAGAATGAGCGCGTCACCCCTTGAGCAAATGCGCGGCGGCGCGCCGTCCTTTAATATGACCGCCCCGTCACCGCGTCCGCGCCCGTCGTAAAGGGGCAGGGCAAGGGCATAAGCGCCGCCCGTTATATCGCCTGCGGTGACGCGGGGCGCGTATGAGCCGGCCGGGGTGCGAGAAAGTGTTTCAAGGCGGTCGGGGAGGCTTTCGTCCGCGCTT
The DNA here is from genome assembly GCA_017419325.1 of Clostridia bacterium. GTDB lineage: Bacteria > Bacillota > Clostridia > Oscillospirales > RGIG577 > RGIG577. Next base: position 2,421 of record JAFOLN010000013.1, on the reverse strand, counting down.
TCGCTTATTGAAAGAAGGCGTTCCGCAGCTCCGGCGCGGGTCACGGCGGCGGGAGTGAGGGGTCGAAGGCCGCCTGTTGAAAGGCTCTCCGACAGGGGCGAAAGCCCGCCCTCTGCCGCGTCAAGGGATATAAGAATTATATAGGCGTGGCTTACGCTTATTTTTGCGTCGGCCTCTGTTCCCGCAAGCGACAGGGCGCGTCCGAGGCTTTCCGCCGACACGCTCACGACGCGCCCCCGCCTGCCGTCACCCGAGGGGATGAGGAACGAATATATATAACCGCCGTTTTCTCCCGCGTCAACGCCGACGGCCAGCGCGTGAGCGCAGTCGGAGGGGCTTTTTGGGGCGCAGGCGGCAAGCGAAAGAAGAAACAGGGCGCCAAGCACGACAAAAACGTATCGATTCACGTCTTTTTAGGCCTCCTTTTTCTTAGAACTGCGACATACAGCATAATCGGCGAGACCGCAAAGCACACCGCCTCGCATACCGCCCACGCGGCGCCGTCCGCGAAGCGGATAAAGGCGCAGTCGTCTGAAAGAAGCGTGCAGGCGAAGAAGAACACCGCCGACGGCGCGACGAGGGGGCGGCAGTCGGAAAGCCCCAGCGCACGCGACAGGCACATGACAAAGAAAAGCAGCGTGCATGCGGTGTAGAGGAGTGCGGCGGCGCTCTGCGCCATAAGAAGATATACGTCAAGGCGCGGCGCGTGACCGAACACGTTAGCTGTCTGCGACAGGTATAGCACTGGCACATCCGCGCCGCCGTTCTTTGCCGCGGATATGAGCGTGACCGCGGCCGCGGCCGCCGAGAATACGATGAACGCCGCGCCCATCGAACGCCCAAGAAGCTCCCGCCTTCTTATGTGGGGCATGAGAAGAAATACGACGTATGCGTCGCAAAAGCAGTCAAGGGCGCGTATGGCGTCGTGTGAGACCGCCGCCGCGCCCCCGCCGAAAAGTGGAAAGAGACAAAAAACGTCCGCCCCGGGGGCGGCCATGGCGGCGATGACGGCGAAGGCGGCGGCGCACAGCGGCACAAAAAGCGCGTGAAGGCGCGACGCCGCCTCAATGCCCATGAAGGCGACGACGGACGCGGCCAGAAAGAGGACCGCCGCCGCAAATTCGCGGGGCAGCGCGTCGGAGGCTTCAAATGAGAGAACCGCCGAAAATTCGCGGCTCTGTGTTATGAGCCTGAAAAACATGAGCGCCGCGCCGAAAAGCGCCGCCGCTTTCCCCGCGCCCCGCCCGATGTATTTTTCGCAAAGCCCCATAATGTCCTGCGGCTCGTCAGGCGTAAGGCGAAGGACGAAAAGAAGAAAAAGCCCAGTTAGCGTAATGTCCGCACATACTGTCGGCACGGCGGCGCGGGAGGCTGCGAAGAAAAGGCGGGGAGAGGAGAACATAAGCTTTGCGCGTACAAGGTTCACCGTCATGCAGGCGCACTCGAAGCGGCCGAATACTGTTTCACCTATCGCGCACCTCCTTTTTATACTTCTTTTCGGGATTTACCGGGTCGGTGCGCACATTGTCGCCGTGAAGCGAGCCGCGAAACAGCGCCGACAGGAAGCTCTTTTTCGTAAACGGCGCGACGGGCGAAAAATACGGCACGCCGAAGGACTTGAGGCTCACCGAGAACGCCGCGACGGTGAATGCGGCGGCGCATATAAGAAAAAGCCCGCCCGCCGCCCCCGCGGGTATGAATAAAAAGCGAAGGAGACGCAGATGGATATTCTGCATATAGCTTGGGCTCGTGAAGGTGGACAGCACGCTCATGGCGGTGCATATCACGGCAGCGGAGCTTACAACGCCCTCGCCTATGAGCGTATTTCCCATAACGAGCGCGCCCGCGATACCGATTATCGCGCCGATGTGGCGCGGCATGCGTATGGCGGCCTCGTGGAGTATCTCGAACATAAGCTCGAGAAAGAGAAGCTGAAGGATGAGCGGGAACGCCGTCTCGCGGCAGGAGGCCTGCACCGAAAGAAGTATCTTCGTCGGAAGAAGCTCCTCATGAAACGACACTACGGCTATAAACACGCCCGACAGGAACACGGATATGACCCACGCCATGAGCCTTACGGCGCGTATGAGCATGCCGTAGGGGGCGCGGACGTAGCGGTCCTCCACGGAATAGAGAAAATCGGTAAACAGCGCGGGCAGTATGAGCGCGTAGGGGCTGCCGCCGACGAGGACGGCGGCGCGTCCGTCGGCGATGGCCTGACATACGCGGTCGGGGCGTTCCGTCGCGTGTATGCGGGGCGTAAGGAGGCCCGTGCGCGGCTCAAGGAGCTGCTCAAGCTCGCCGCTGTCAAGGCAGAAGTCGGCGTCCGCCAAAGAGAGCCGCCGCTTTATATGGGAAAGGAGCTCGGGATTTATAACGTCGCCGAGATACGCGATGACTACGGCGGTGCGGCTGCGCGAG
>JAFOLN010000091.1 GCA_017419325.1 Clostridia bacterium | reverse complement strand
CCGCTCTTTTTAATCTGATGCGTTATGTTTTCCTCCTTCGCCCAGGACAGCGCAAGCTTTACGAGCTTCGGGTCGTAGAATGTGGAGTTGTCGATAAACGACACGGCGGGGCCTTCGCCCAGGCGCGTCACCTTTTTGTTTTCCGGCACGCCGTCGAAATCGGCGCACGTCGTCGTTTCCACTATGACGGCGACGCCGCCCGAAGCCTCTATGGCCGCCGTTCTCGCGCCCCGCGTTCCTATCTCCTCGCCCACGGTGAAAACGGCCTTGACGTCGTAGGGAAGCTCCCCCGACAGCGTTTCCATTATGGCGGCGCAGCCCGCGCGGTCGTCGAGAGCCTTTACGCAGATGCGCCTCTGCCCGAAATACTCCGCCGCGTCGTCGAAGGCGGCATAATCGCCGAGGCTTACCTCTGCCTCTGCCTCTGCCTCGTCCTTGTCATTCGCGCCTATGTCTATGTACATTTTATCCGTGTCGGGCGCCTTTTGCCGCGCCTCCTTCGTCTGAAGGTGTACCGCCTTTATGCCGATGACTCCGCGGACGCGCTTCTCTCCGATGAATACCGTTTTCGATAAAAGCACACGGGGGTCTATGCCTCCCACCGTCTTGAATTTTAAAAATCCGTCCGACTGTATCTTCGATATGATAAGCCCCACCTCGTCCATGTGGGCAAAAAGCGTGACGGGCGTTTTTGGGCGTGCCTTTCCCTGTTTTTTCACGGTGAGATTGCCCGTTTTGTCAAACGAGGTCTCGCATCCCGCTTCCTTCATGCGCGCCTCTATATATGCCGCGACGGCGCTCTCGTCGCCCGTGACTCCCGGGATACGGCACAGTGTCTCAATGAGCTCCATTATCGCCCGCCTCCTTATCCTTAAGCTTTACATACTCGGCCGCAAGCCTGCCCACCGCCGTTATGTCCGAAACGGAGACCACCTCCGCGCCCGTGTGCATATATCTCAGCGGTATGGAGATGAGCGCGCAGGGTATGCCGCGCCCCGATATGGCAATGCTCCAGGCGTTCGTGCCAGACGATCCGCCCATGACCTCCGTCTGATACTCCATATCGAGAGACTTTGCAAGCTCGCAAAGCTCGCGTGTATACTGCTTTTTAAGGCTCGGAGCCGCGCCTATCATGGGGCCGCCCGAAAGCTCGAAGGTGTCGTCCGATTTCGAATCGGGCGTTGACGCGTGACCCACGTCCACGCATATGCACATATCGGCGCCCGACTCAAAGGCTCCCGCCGCCGCGCCGGAGAGGGAAAACTCCTCCTGCGTTGAGCATAAAAGGTGAAGGCGCGTATTAAGAAGCTTTCCTTTAAGCTCCCCCGCCGCGTATATAAGGGCCGCAAGCCCCGCGCGGTCGTCAAGCGCCTTTGAAAGATACCTGTCGCCCAAAAGCTCTCCCGCGGGCGTAAAGAAGCTTACCGCGTCGCCCACGGCGATATTCTCCGACGCCTCCTCATAAGAAAGCCCCGCGTCTATGAACATCTCGTCCATGGGGATGGCCTTCGTATAGTCCGACGAGCTTGTTATATGGGGCGGCAGGTTCGTTATAACGCCGAAGCATTCGCGCCTGCCGTGTACCTTTACGCGCATGGCGGGAAGAATGCGCGGGTCTATGCCGCCCACGTTTACGAATTTCAGCATTCCGTTTTCGCATATGTCGCTGACCATAAGTCCCACCTCGTCCATATGCGCGTCAAGAAGGACGGTGCGCAGGGTCTCGCCCGAGGGCTCGAACACGGCGTGGACGCTTCCAAGCGCGTCGGTGTAAACGCGGTCCGCGCCCGCCTCCTTTAAAAGCTCTCCCGAAAGGGAGGCAATTTCTTCTTCAAAGCCGGATATACCGTTTGCCCGGCACAGTTTTTTCAGTATTTCGTCTGTCTTCATATGCATCCGCTCAGTTTAATCCGTTTACGATACGCTTAAACTCGTTTCCTCTTTCCTCAAAGTTTTTAAATAAGTCAAAGCTTGCCGACGCGGGCGAAAGTATCACAACGTCGCCCTCATGCGCCGCGTCTCTTGCCGAAAGCACCGCCTGTTCAAAAGTGTCGGCGCGAATTATTTCGGGCTCGCCGCGGTAATTTTTGTTTTCCCGCACCGCCGCGTCTATCTTGTCCGCCGTCGCGCCCGTAAGTACGAGCGTCTTTACCTTTTCTATGAGAGTGTCGCCCATGACGGTGTAGTCAAGCTTCTTGTCGTAGCCGCCCGCTATGACTATAAGCTTCTGATTGAAGGAGTTAAGGCCCGCAAGCGTCCTTGTGGGGCTTGAGGCGATGGAGTCGTTGTAATAGCGCACGCCGTGAAGCTCGCGCACGAACTCTATTCTGTGGGCAACGCCCCTGAAGTTTCGCGCCGTGTAAAGGATATTCTCCGGCGAAACGTATCCCCATACCATTGCAATGGCCGCAAGGTAGTTCTCCACGTTATGCATGCCGGGGAGGTATATGTCGCTCTTTGCCATGACGCGGGTTCTTTTTTTGCCCTTAATCATGACGATATCCTCTCCGTCAAGATACGCGCCGTCTTCGTCACGGGGCGTTTTTGAAAAGCCCAGCGTCTCGCGCTTATCCTTCATTTCGGCGTATATGGCGTTCGTTATGTCGTTGTCCCGGTTCAGTACAAGGCGGTCGCTTTCGCTCTGATGAAGGTAGATATTCTTCTTTGCGTCCACGTATTCGTCCATGGACTTGTGG
>JAFOLN010000090.1 GCA_017419325.1 Clostridia bacterium | reverse complement strand
GACGCCCTCCGGCGGCATACCCGTTTTTCCACCCCCGCAATATTTCTCATTCCCGATGTTTCATTTACTCCGCGGTTATGGTATCATATAATAAAGGCATACAGTATAACATGAAGCGGAGTGGCGCCATATGAGGCTTATATATTCAAAGCAAGCCGTAAAAGCTATAAGCGGCATGGATAAACCCACAAAGCAACGCATAAAAAAAGCCGTCGAGGCTCTGCCGGACGGTGATATAAAGCCGCTTCAAGGTTCCCATGGCAGCTTCAGACTCAGAGTCGGTGGCTGGCGCATCTTGTTTTCTCATCCCGATTCCGAAACAATACTCATAGAAAAGATCGCCCCTCGCGGGGAAGTTTACAAAGGAGGGTAATATATGACTCCCACAAAGGAAGAGCTTATAAGAGTGATAGACTTTCTGCCGGAAAACGAACAGCAGCTGCTGCTCGAGATAGCGAAGAGGTTTTTGCCCGACGACGTTGCCACGCCGGAGGATCTTGCCGATATCGAAGAGGCAAGAAAAGAATACGAGCGCGGCGAGACCGTCGACCACAGCGCCATCGATTGGAGCTGACCGCTCATCTACCCCCCGCATAAAGCATACGCGGCAGGCCGAACGGCCTGCCGCGTTTTATTTCCCCATACGCCCCGGGAATGAGAAAAATTCTTCTCATCTTTTTTTATTTTTGTGGTTAAAACCACATACTTTTTTTATTCGCCGTACTAAAATCAAGACAGAAGCCGGGATGGGCGAAAACTCCGGGCCCGGCGGAAAGGCGGTGCGATAATGAAAGAAAAAATCGGCGAGGTATTCTCTGTCGGAAGGGATAACGCGCCCATACCGGGCTGCACAGTCTCAAGGACCGTTCACAGCGGCGCAAATGACATAGTTCATTTCTCGCTTGCGAAAAATACGGATATAAGCGCGGAAATCTACCCGTATCACAAGCTTGTGATCGTATCCGACGGCATCATTGAGTTAAATGACGCAAACGGAGCGTCAAAAAAGCTTCATGTCGGCGACAGCGTACTTACGCCGACCGATACGCCCGTCGGCGTAAGCACATCGGAAGGCGCAGTATATACGGAAATATCCATCGGGAGGAATGATATCATGAACGAAACAGTAAAAGCAGGCGAAGTTTTTAAGCTTTCACAGCTTATCCCCTATGCCGAAGGCAAAATAGTCAATATGGACGTGGTTCACAACGATAAAATGAAATTCGTTGTCATGGCCTTCGATGAGGACACCGGGCTTTCCGAGCATGCGGCGCCCGGAGAGGCGCTCATCTTCGCGCTGGACGGCGAGGGCGTCATCGGCTACGAAGGAAAGGAGCACCCGATAAAGGCGGGCGAGAATTTCTCCTTCGCAAAAGGCGGGATGCATTATGTAAAGGCGGCGAAAAGGTTCAAAATGGCGCTGCTTCTTACATTGGAATAAAAGGAGGGCATTATCATGAAGTATACAGTTAACGAAACGTGCATAGGATGCGGGCTCTGCGCGGCATGCTGCCCCGAGGTCTTCGTCATGGGCGATAACGGCCTCGCCGCAGCCGTTGACGCAGACACAGCACCCGAAAACCTTGACGCGGCTGCCGAGGCAATGGGAGGCTGCCCCGTCGGAGCAATAGAAGAAGCATAAATGCGGCCGCTCCAAAGCTCACTTAAAAGACCCCTTGGCGGCATCTGCCGCCAAGGGGTCGCATTATTCGCCTATCCCTTCAAAAGCTCAATGAACTGATAAAGCATCTCCGCCGTAAGTCCCCAGATGGCGCCGCAGGGGCTGTCATAGAAGTAGAACTTGCGGGTGGCGTATGCGAAGGGGTAATTCTTCCCGCCGGGTATCTCGTCATAGGGGAAGTCGTCGCCGGGCTGCACCTGAAGGCGGCCCTTGTATATCTTCGGCGGGGTGGTAAGAAGATGGGAAAGCGACAGCGAAAAGACCTGCTCCACCTCGTGGGGATCCGCGCCGCCCCTGTAATCGTGAAGGAAACCCAAAAAGGAGTGGACCTCCTTTATGCCGCGCCCCGGAAGTATATGAAGCGGCGCAAGAAGCTCGATATTCTCCCTCGGTATAAGAAGCTCCTCCGACGTTTCCCTGACGGCTGCCTCCGCGGGCGTTTCCCCCGCCTCCGCGTGACCTCCGGGGAAGCATATCTCGCCGCCCTGGGGAATATGGCTCTCCCGCTTCTCGAACACCACGTGAAGCTCCCCGTCCTTCTCTATTATCGGCACGAGCACCGACGCTATGACCGTATTTTTCGGGCGTATGAGCTCCGCTTCATGTCCCGCGAACCGCTCGCGTATCGCTCCAAGTTCCATAAATGCCACCTCACTTGAGTTTATACATATATTCTACCACGTTTATGTTCCGCGGTCTATCCTTTCACGCCGGATTTATGCATAAATATGCGAAAAAGGCTCCCTTGTGTAAAGCTTCGCAAGAAACTGTCTCCTCAAGGCTTTGTTTAGCCAAAAATCTTCTGAAAACAGTTGTGTTTTTCACGGTTCCGTGATATAATATCAATAACAACAGACAGGAGATTTCAGCTATGCCGGTATTATCAAGATTCTACGGAATTATAATCCGTATGTATTTTCAGCAGGCGGAGCATAATCCGCCGCACATCCACGCCATCTACGGTGAAGATATGGCCGCCGTTGATATTCATACAGGCGAGGTGCTGGAAGGTCATCTGCCGCCGAAGGCGCTTGCCATGGTACGGGAATGGGCAGCCCTTCACAGAACCGAGCTTCTTCATATGTGGGAGACACAGGAGTTCAAGCCGCTTTCTCCCCTTGAATAAGGAGTTGATAATTATGTTCCATAAAGTGAAAGCAGTAAACGCGCTTCCGGACTTTCGTCTGAGCGTACAGTTTGCGGAAGGCGTAACTAAAATCTATGACGTGAAGCCGTTATTTGCAAAATGGGCGCCGTTTAAGGCATTGAAAAATTCGCCCGAACTGTTCTCCTGCGTGGAGGTCGATGCGGGCGGCTACGGAATCGTCTGGAATGACGACCTTGATTTGTCCTGTGATGAATTGTTTGCGAACGGCGAGACGGTCAGTACGCCTTTCGACGGGCTCATGGCCTTTACCGACGCCACCCGGCTTTGGGGACTCAATGAAAGCACGCTGCGCAAAGCAATTGCCTACGGCAAACTTGTAAACGGTGTGGACGCCTGCAAATTCGGTAAGCAGTGGGTCATTTCCACGGAGGCAATGAAGCGGGAATACGGTCTGCCAAAAGCATGAGCAATCTTTATACGAAAGCAGGAAAAACGCCCCTCCCGGCGGGGAGGGGCGAAGTTATGTAAAGTCAACGCATCACGCGAGCAGCCAATCCACCATATCGTCTGCGGCCTTAACGTAGTCCGCGTTCTCCATAACGCTGCCGGGCACGCCTACGCCGCCCGCAACGAATGCCTTGTAATCGGTAAAGCCCGACGCCGCGAAGCACTTCAGATCCTCCTCCAGCGCCGCGAGATACACGGGCGCGGGGCCTACGCCTGCGCAGAGGTAGCCCGCCAGCTTCTTGTCCTTGCGGCTCGCCATGGAAAGGTCGGGGCGCCTGAAGTTCATGAACGAATACGTTCTGTCGAGGAATGCGCGAAGCTGCGCCGGGAAGCGGCTCCAGTGAACGGGGCCGAGGATCACCATGGCATCGCACTTGTCTATGGTGGGGATAAGGGCGGTGAAGTCGTCCTTCTGGATGCAGAAGGGCTCCTCCTTCTTCTTGCAGGCATCGCACGCGAGGCAGAAGCGCACGTCCTTTTCGCCCACATCGAAGGTCACGACCTCGGCCTTTCCCGAAAGCTTCTCGGCCATATACTTCTCAAGGGCATAGGAGTTGCCCTTTTTTCTCTTACTGCCGTTTACGATAAGTATCTTTTTCATATTCTTTTCTCCCTTCGTTTATTTGTTTTCCCTGTAACTGCCGCCCGAAAAACCGGATAAGCGTTTCCCGTCTCTTTTCATTTCGCACATTTGCGGGTCTCGCACACGACCCGCCGCACAGACACACAGGCGGCTTTATTTGTAATATATCACATTTTATCCCCTGCTGTCAATTCGGTTTTTGTAAATAATCCACAAATACGCGGGCGCATATAAAAACGCCTCTCCGGCGGGAGAGGCGTTTTATTCTTATTCGTCGCCAAGGGGCACGATGTCGGTTATCTCCGCGCCGCCGTCAAGGTCGGAATAGATGTAGACGAAAGCGTTCGCGGGGTCGCCGCTTTCCTTCTCGGTCTGACAGAAGAAGCAGTAGTTCATGCCGGCCACCACCTGCTGCGACACGAGGGCAAGCGGGATGAACGGCGCGCCGTCGCGGCCTTCAAAGGCCTTGTCGAATACGGCCTGAAGCTCATCCGTTACCTTGGGCGACTCCGGGTCTCCCCATCCGCCCGTCTCTGTCTCGCCGCCCATCCGGGTCGGCACTCCGGTGTCCGCCATTCTCGACAGAAGCGGTATGCCCGAATCGTCCTCGGTGAGATAAACGAGCATGAACGTCTCCGGGGCCTCCTCGCCCAAGAACGACACCCTCGCAAGGAACGCGGAGCCCGAATCCGTTTCGCCGAAATATGCTATGGGCGTAAGATGTACGCCGGGCGAGCCCTCGAAGGCCTTGTCAAAATCGGCGCGAAGCTCCTCGGATATCTCCGGCGGGAGCACCTGCTCCGTGGAAACGCTCTCACCCGGCTCGTCCTTCGGCGCCTCTTCGGCGGTCTTCGCGCACGCCGCAAAGGAGAACGCCATCACAAGCGCCAGCACCAGCGCAATTATTTTCTTCATTTTGTATTCCTTCTTTCATATTATGTATGCCTTTATCTCATGTCTTATTGACGGTAAAGACGCTGCAAATGTTTCGGCGCGGCCGTTTTTCGCATATTTCCCCTGTCCGGCGCTCTTTTTAAGGCCCGCCGCACATACGAAAAGTCCCTCCGACCCGAAACACGTGACCTATGTGCAATATATCATTTTTTTCGGGACTTTTCAATGGAAAAGTGCATTTTCCAAAAAAGCCCCGGACGAGAGGCCGCATACTCTCTTTATCGACTTCATGCGGTCCCGATTTCGGCTGTAAAAAGATAAAACGGCGGCGGGCCGGATCCCGAAAACTCCGGAATCCGACCCGCTTTTTGCCCTGTGTCCGCTATGGAGCGGTTTTTTTGTTTATTTCAGTTCCACGGCCTCGGCAAGGGGAATCCATCCGTCCGAGGAAAGAGCCATAATACGCATATATCCGATATCGCCGCTGTTTTGAATGTCCGCGTTCACCGTATATGCTCCGTCGGCTTCCTTCTTAAGCGTTCCGGGGTAATAACCGATAAAGCGGCCGTCCTCCGTATAGGAAACAATAATTACGCGTACCGCTTCGGGTTCTGTCGTCTCCGCCAGCCGGAGGCTTACTTCCACGGTAAGCTTACCCGCGGGAATCGGCTGCTGCTCGGTCGCGCCCACAATCGAGGCGTCTGTTATCTGCACGGCATACTTCGGGGCTTTTTTCTCCTGTGTGAACACTGCCGTGTAGGCAGCCGCGCCGGTGACTGCGGTTATCTCGGGCGTCCAGCCGCTGAAGATGTAGATATACTCAGCCGTCTCCGCCTTTACGGGCGTATCTCCCGTGTATTCGGGAACCGTACCGTATTCGACCTCGCCGCTCGCAATCTCCGTGCCGTCCTCGTTTTGCCACGTCACCGTGTAGGCGTTGACGCTCTGACGGAAGCGGGCCGTATACACGGCGTCGCCCGTTACGGCGGCAGG
>JAFOLN010000089.1 GCA_017419325.1 Clostridia bacterium | reverse complement strand
GCCGAGTTCGACGACGGCGAGACAGCTATCGTATTCATGGGACACGGCACCGAGCACGCTTCCAACGCAACTTACGCAAAGCTCCAGTCCAAACTCACCGAAGCGGGCAAGACAAATTACTGCATAGGTACGGTAGAAGCCGAGCCTTCTCTTGAAGATGTCATAGCATTCGCAAAGAACGGCGGCTACAAGCGCGTTGTTCTTGAACCGCTCATGGTAGTTGCGGGCGACCACGCAAACAACGACATGGCTGGCGCGGAAGAGGATTCGTGGCTCAGCATGTTCAGCGCTTCCGGCTATTTTGAGAACGTTGACGTTCAGATCGTGGGTCTCGGAAGAATACCCGCCGTAGAGGCAATATACGTTGACCACGCGAAGGCTGCCATCGATGAGATAAAGTAAGCTTCGGAGGGATAATGTGATGAAAACAAAGGTAATATCCATGCTTTGCGTATGCGTTATGCTCCTTGCGCTCTGCGCGGGATGCTCACAGAAGGGCGCCGAAACGGCGGAGCCCGCGCTTTCCGACGGCGTTTACAGCGCCGTATTTGAGACGGACAGCAGCATGTTCCATGTAAACGAAGCCCTTGACGGCAGGGGCACGCTTACCGTGGAAAACGGCGAGATGACCATACATGTCACCCTTGCGTCCACCCGCGTTGTCAATGGGTATCCGGGTACCGCCGAGGAGGCGCAGGCGGAGGGCGCGGTACTTTTAGAGCCTTCGGTTGACGAGGTAACATACAGCGACGGCATGACGGAAGAGGCCTACGGCTTCGACCTGCCCGTGCCCGCGCTCGACACGGAGTTCGACTGCGCCATACTGGGCGAGAGCGGACGCTGGTTCGACCATAAGGTAAAGGTATACGACCCCATCCCCGCGGACGCGGAGACGGGAACAGAGACGGCGGGTCTTCCCGACGGCGAATATACGATAGACGTGACGCTTTCGGGCGGCTCCGGCAAGGCAAGCGTTGAGTCGCCGGCGCGCATTACCTCGAAGAACGGCACGGCCGAGGTGCTTATAGTTATGTCGAGCCCCCATTATGAATATATGACGGTGGGCGATGTGCAGTATGACCCGGTAAACGAGGACGGCAATTCCGCGTTTCTTATACCCTTCAACCCCGACATAGACGGCAATATGGAGGTAAGCGCCCTCACGACGGCCATGAGCGAGCCGCACCTTATAGATTATACGCTAAACTTCAATATGATCTCTATAAAGGGCGAGTAACATGAGGCGGGCGGCGGCTGTATGCCTTGTTATCATACTTTCCCTGTGCATCCTTTCGGGATGCGCGGGCGGCGGGGACGAGGGCGCGTCATTTGAGGCGTTAAAGCCCGAGGGCAGCCTTCATACTGATTACGCGGATAAGTTTTCGGTGGATTATTATGAGGGCGGCTATAAGCTTATAACTATAACCGACGATTCAAGATTTCTCGTGATACCCGAGGGCGGGAAACTGCCCCCGGGTACTCCCGGTGATATAAAGCCCATATATCAGCCAGTAAAGAACGTATACCTTGCGGCAACGTCGGCCATGTGCCTTTTCGACGCCCTTCAGAGCCTTGACGCCATACGCCTGTCCGGCACTAAGGCGGAGGGGTGGTACATAGATAACGCCGTGGAAGCCATGGAGGACGGGCGCATAATATACGCGGGCAAGTACAGCGAGCCCGACTATGAGCTTTTATTGTCGGAGGGGTGCCCCCTTGCGGTGGAGTCTATGATGATAGGCCACGCCTCGGACGTAAAGGACAAGCTTGAGGAGCTGGGCATAACCGTGCTCGTGGACAAGTCGAGCCTTGAGGAGCATCCGCTGGGGCGCACGGAATGGATAAAGCTCTACGGCGCGCTCCTCAACAAAGAGGACGAGGCCGAGACCGTATTTTCGGAGCAGAAGGCGGCGTTCGACGAGGCCGTGACGGGCGATAGTACGGGCAAAACGGCTGCGTTTTTCTATATAAGCACGTCTGGCAAGGCGGTCGTAAGAAAAAGCGGCGACTACATTACGAAAATGATAGAGCTTGCCGGCGGAGAATACGTTTTCTCCGACATTGGCGACCCCGAGGTAAAGACGTCCACCGTGACGGTGGAGATGGAGACGTTCTTTGCGGCGGCAAGGGACGCGGATTACATTATATACAACGCGACCATTGACAAGGAGCTTGACACAATGGACGAGCTTTTGGAAAAAAGCCCGCTTATGGCCGACTTCAAGGCCGTGAAAAACGGCCGGGTCTGGTGTACCGACAAAAACGTATATCAGGAGACGACGAAGCTTGGCGAGATGACGAAAAGCTTTCACATGATATTCTCCGGTGAAGCAGACTCCCTTGACCGGGTTCCGTTTTTTTACAGACTTAAATAAAGATGAAAAGCGCGCTCTTTAACGCGCTTTTTCGTGTATAATCGAAGAGAGGAGGAGGGCAGACAATGACAGAAAAACGATTGTGCGAACCCCGCCGCGCCGAAAAAAGAACCGGCGGCGCGGGACGCTTCGCCGTTGTCATGATAATACTTGCCTGCCTTCTCTTTTTGGGCGTCACGCTTAACGTAAACATAGGCTCCGTATCCATACGGGCGGGAGCCATATTAACCATGCTCTGGGACGCCCTGCGCTTTGGCGCGGCAAATCTATTCACCCATGGCGCATACGAGGCCGACCTTCGGAATGTGCTTACGGGCACCACGGAAAGCAGGATTCTTTTTTCCATACGTCTGCCCCGCATGATGCTTGCGGCTGTACTCGGCGGCGCGCTGTCGGTGTCGGGGTACCTTCTTCAGGTGTTCTTCCGAAACCCCATCGCGGGCCCCTTCGTGCTTGGCATATCGTCGGGCGCGAAGATGGTTGTGGGCATAACGCTCATATTCTTAAGCGGATATATGGGTCATGTAAGCTCTGTTACGCTTATAATCGCGGCGTTCGCGGGGTCAATGGTGGTGACGCTTCTGGTGCTCGTGTTTTCACAGAAGGTAAACAATATGTCCATGCTCCTTGTCGTGGGCATAATGGTGGGATATATATGCAGCGCGGCGACCGACTTCTCAATCACCTTCGCAAGCGAGCATGACGTTGTGAACCTTACGAACTGGTCAATGGGCAGCTTTTCGGGCGCAAGCTGGTCAAATGTGGGACTTGCCGCCGTGATATGCCTTATCGGGACGGCGGCAGCCATGCTCATCTCAAAGCCCATCGGAGCATACGCTTTGGGCGAGGGGTACGCCGTGAGCCTTGGCATAAACATAAAGGCGCTTCGCGCCGTGCTCGTCATATTTTCGAGCGTGCTTTCGGCATGCGTCACGGCGCTTGCGGGCCCCATATCCTTTGTGGGCGTGGCCGTTCCGCATATAACGCGCTCGGTGCTTTCCTCGTCGCGTCCCGTGTTCGTTATCCCCGCAAGCTTCCTTTGCGGGGCGGTGTTCTGCGTGATGTGCGACCTTATAGCAAGAACGCTCTTTGCGCCGACCGAGCTTATGATAGGCACGGTAACGTCCGTTTTCGGCGCGCCCATAGTCATATACATGATGATAAAGCGAAAGAGGGCAGGTGAACAGTAATGACTTATTTTAAGACGGAAGATCTGGCTGTCGGTTACAATGGCAGCGTACTTATCCGCGATATAAACATAAGCCTTGAAAGGGGCAGTATACTTACGCTCATAGGCCCGAACGGGGCAGGCAAATCTACCGTTTTAAAATCCGTTGCGCGCCAGCTTTCCGCCATCGGCGGCGCGGTATATATAAACGGGCGGGAGGTCTCAAAAATGACGACGCGCGAGCTTTCAAGGGAGATGAGCGTGGTGCTTACCGACCGCATCCGTCCCGAGCTTATGACCTGCGCCGAGGTTGCGGCAACGGGGCGCTATCCGTATACCGATATGTTCGGAAGGCTTACGGATAAGGACAGGGCGGCTGTTTCCGACGCGCTTTCAAAGGTCGGCGCGGCGGGGCTTGCCGATACTGAGTTTACCTCCCTTTCGGACGGTCAGAAGCAGCGCATAATGCTTGCCCGCGCCATATGCCAGGAGCCGAAGGTAATGGTCCTTGACGAGCCCACCGCCTACCTTGACATACGCCATAAAACGGAGCTTCTCGAGGTTCTCAGAGACATGGCGAAAAGCGGAGTGACCGTTATAATGTCGCTTCACGAGATAGATTTGGCAGTAAAGGCGTCCGATTATCTTCTGTGCCTTAAGGGAGAAACGGTGGAGGCCTTCGGTCGGCCTGAGGATATTTTGAGCGACGGCGTGATAGAGCGGCTATACGGCCTTGAAAAGGGTTCGTATGACCTTATGTTCGGAAGCGTTGAATTAAAACGCCCCGAGGGAAAGCCGCGTGTTTTCGTTGTCTGCGGCGCGGGGCGGGGTATACCCGTGTTCAGGGCGCTCCAGAAGAGCGGGGTTCCCTTTGCGGCGGGCATTCTTTTTGAAAACGACGTTGATATGCAGGCGGCGAAGCGGCTGTCTCGGTGCGTAATATCCGTGCCGGCCTTTGAGCCCATGAGCGACGCCGCTTTTTCTGCGGCTGCCGACGCGATGACTAAATGCGAAGCCGTTATAGACGCGGGTACGCCTGTGGGCACATTAAACATGAAAAACGCCCGCCTTTTAGAGCTTGCGCGCGATAGGGGAATACCCGTGTATAACGGGACTGATGAGCTTTTCGGGAAGGATGGGTGACGGTATGGAAAAACACATACCCCGCATCATGATATCGGGCACGTCCAGCGGCTGCGGAAAGACGACGGTAGCCTGCGCCGTAATGCGGGCGCTTTCACGGCGGGGGCTTCGCGTGGGCGCGTTTAAATGCGGCCCCGACTACATTGACCCCATGTTTCATGCCGCCATAACGGGAGAGAAGGGCGCAAATCTCGACAGCTTCTTTTTTGACGATGAAACGCTTCGCTTTCTTCTTTGGAAGAAGGCGAAAAACAAGGATATAAACGTGATAGAGGGCGTTATGGGCTTTTACGACGGCATCGCCATGACAGATGAGGGCGGCGCGTCCGACATTTCGCGCCGCTTAAAGTGCCCCGTGGTGCTCACCGTGCCCGCGCGGGGCGCGGCGCTGTCAGTCATGGCCGTCATCGGCGGATTTGTGTCGTTTTATCCCGACAACCTTATCTGCGGCGTTATTTTAAACGGCTGTTCGCCCCATATGTACGAAACGCTTAAGCGCGAGATAGAAAAGCACTTCGGTGCCCGTGTTCGCCCCCTTGGGTTCATGCCCCATATGCCTGACTGCTCCCTTGAGAGCCGCCGCCTTGGCCTTGTGACCGCGGCGGAGGTAAAAGAGCTTGAGAAAAAAGCAGACGCGCTTTCCCAAATGGCCGAAAAGTGCATTGATCTGGACGCGCTTGCGGCGCTGGCGAATGAGGCTGCGCCGCTTTGGATAAACGAAATAACGCTTCCGCGCTTTGAGCCGGTGCGCATCGCTGTCGCGCACGACGAGGCATTCTCATTTTACTACGACGACAGCCTCAGTGCGCTTTCCGACATGGGAGCCGAGCTCGTTTCCGTAAGCCCCGTTCACGACAGACGGCTGCCAGAGGGCGTCTTTGGCCTTTATCTCGGCGGCGGCTACCCGGAGCTTCACGCGGAGGCGCTCAGCAGCAACACGGAGATGATCCAATCCGTAAAGAACGCTCTTTCGCGAGGCCTTCCGTGCATTGCGGAATGCGGCGGCTTTATGTATCTTACCGAAAGAATCGGCGAATACCCCATGGCGGGCGTTATACGGGGAAAAACCTTCGATACGGGAAAGCTTTCCCGCTTCGGATACGTCGAGCTTACGGCGAAGCGGGACAATATGCTCTGCCGGGCGGGGCAAAAGATACGCGCCCATGAGTTCCACTACTGGGACAGCGAGTTCCCCGGCGAAGCGTTCGCGGCAAAGAAGCCCTCAGGAAGAGCGTGGGACGCCGCATACGCTTCATCGCGGCTTTACGCTGGATATCCGCACTTTCATTTTTACTCGAACATCGATTTTGCGATAAACTTTTATAAAGCATGCCTGGAGGAAAAGCATAAGAATGACAGAAAAGATTAAGCCCTCTGACATAGAAAAGAAAAGCTTTGAGATAATATCCGAGCTTTTGGGAGAAAAACGGTTTCCGCCGGAAAACGAGCCTGTTATAAAGCGCGCCATTCACGCGACGGCCGACTTCGACTACGCCGACAATCTCGTGTTCTCGCCTGACGCGGTGAAGCTTGGGATAGCGGCGTTAAAAGCCGGATGTGATATTGTGACCGATACGAATATGGCGCGGGCAGGCATAAATAAAACGGCGCTTTCGCGCCTTGGCGGGCAGGTTCACTGCTTTATGGCGGACGAGGACGTGGCCGAAAGAGCCGCAAAGCTTGGCATAACAAGGGCGGCGGTATCTATGGAGAAGGCGGCGAAGCTTAAAAAGCCATGCATATTCGCCATAGGAAACGCTCCCACCGCGCTTATAAGGATAAAGGAGCTTCACGACGCGGGCGAGCTTTCGCCGGCGCTTGTGATTGGAGTACCCGTGGGATTTGTAAACGTGGTGGAAAGTAAGGAGCTTATCATTTCGTCCGATATGCCCCATATAGTCGCGCGGGGACGAAAGGGCGGCAGCGGCGTTGCGGCGGCCGTCGTAAACGCTGTTCTTTATCAGATAACACGGTGACGGTATGAAGGAGTATATAAACAAGGACGGCAAAAGGCTCCGTCTCGGCTACACGACGGGCACCTGCGCCGCCGCGGCCTCAAAGGCGGCGGCATGGATGCTTTTGACGGGAAAGCCCCTTCGGCGCATAGGCGTTTTGACGCCCGGCGGGATGGACGTAAGCCTTGAGCTGAAAGACATACAGACGGACGAAAACGCCGTAAGCTGCGCCGTCATAAAGGACAGCGGCGACGACCCGGACGTGACGAACGGCATGTATATTTACGCCCGCGTATCCAGAACAGACGAGCCCGGTGTCACGATAGACGGCGGGCAGGGCATAGGCCGCGTGACTAAGCGCGGGCTTGACCGAAGCGTGGGCGAGGCGGCCATAAACACGGGGCCGCGCCGTCAGATAAAAGAGAACCTTATAGAGGTGTGCCGCGCCGCTGATTACGGCGGCGGGCTTTCGGTGGTCATATACGCGCCGGAGGGCGAGGCCGTTTCAAAAAAGACGCTCAATTCCCGCCTCGGCATAGAGGGCGGCATATCCATACTCGGCACAACGGGCATTGTGGAGCCCATGAGCGAGCAGGCGCTCATTGAGACGATACGCCTCGAACTTACCCAGCGGCGTGAAAGCGGCAGGAAGTATGTACTGCTTACGCCGGGGAATTACGGCCTTGAATACATAGAAAGCCTCGGCGCGGACAAAAGTACGGCGCAGGTCACGTCGAATTTCATAGGCGACTCCATCGACATGGCGGCGGAGCTTCACTTTCGGGGAATGCTTCTTATAGGCCATATGGGAAAGCTTGTAAAGCTTGCGGGAGGCATGTTCAATACCCACTCGAAATACGGCGACTGCCGCATGGAGATAATAGCCGCCCACGCCGCCGCGCAGGGAATGAGCGGAGGGGACATAGGGCGTATACTTTCATGCGCCACCTGCGACGCGGCTGTTGACGTACTAAAAGAAAAAGGAATATGCGAAAAAACGCTTTTTTCAATAATGCGCAGTATTGAGAAAAACATAAACGCGCGAACCGGAGGAAAAATGAGCGCGGGAGTTATTATGTTTTCAAGACAGCACGGTCATTTGTGCGAGACGAAAAACGCGAAAGAGCTTTTTTCCATGATAGTAAAGGAGCAGAAAAAATGGTTCATTTCGTTGGAGCGGGAAGCGGCGCGCCCGACCTTATAACGGTGCGCGGCGCGCGCCTTTTGGGCGAAGCCGACGTTATAATATACGCGGGCTCCCTTGTAAACCCGGAGCTTCTCTCATATGCAAAGAATGGCTGCGAGGTTTATAACAGCGCGGAAATGACGCTTGAGGAAGTCATCGGCGTGATAAAGCGGGCGGAGAGCGAAAGTAAAACGACTGTGCGCCTCCATACGGGAGACCCCTCGCTTTTCGGCGCGGTAAGAGAGCAGTTCGACGCGCTTTCGGCCCTCGGCATTGAGTATTCCGTATGCCCGGGGGTAAGCTCCTTTTCTGCGGCGGCGGCGTCACTTAAAGCGGAGTATACGCTGCCGGGAGTAAGCCAGAGCGTTATTATAGCCCGCGCCGAGGGGAGAACGCCCGTGCCGGACGGCCAGTCGATTTGCGAGCTTTCCGTCCATCGGGCGACCATGGTGATATTTTTAAGCGCGTCCCTCGGAGAGAAGCTCCAAAGCGAGCTTCTCAGGGGCGGCTGGGACGCAAACACGCCAGCGGCCGTTGTATACCGGGCCTCATGGCCCGATGAAGGGATATATCGCTGCACCGTGGACACGGTAAGCGAGACGCTTAAAAGAAACAATATAAAAAAGACGGCGCTCATCATTGTGGGGAACGTGCTTGGAGACGAATACCTTCGTTCGCTTTTGTACGACCCCGCGTTTGAAACGGGGTTCAGGGAGGCGTCGAAATGAAGATTGCCATCATTTCATACAGTAAAAAGGGACGCGCCCTCTCAGAGAGGCTTGAAGCGGGACTTTCGGACTGCGAGACGCTTAAGTATGTACCCAAAAGGCTTTCGGACGGCGGGTTTCTGCCGATAGACGACACGTCTTCGGCGCTCTATAAAAGACTTTTTTCCGATATGGACGCGCTTATCTTCATAGGCTCCTGCGGCATCGCCGTAAGGTGCATAGCGCCCTATGTGTCTGACAAACGGACGGACCCGGCGGTAATAGTTGCGGATGAGCTCGGGCGGTTCGTCATACCCATTCTTTCCGGGCATATAGGCGGCGCGAACGCGCTTTCGGAGAGGATAGCCGAAATCATCAAGGCCGTGCCCGTTATAACGACGGCCACGGATATAAACGGACGGTTCTCGCCCGACGAATGGGCGATGAAGAACGGCTTTATAATAGACGATATAAGCCTTTCAAAGACGGTATCCGCGGCCGTGCTTGAAGGGAACGTGCCGGTGGCGTGCGACTTTCCCGTAAAAGGCGCATATCCTGCGGGGATATGCGAAGGCAGGTCGGGCGGCACAGGCATACTTATAAGCTATAAAACGGGAGAGAAGCCGTTTTCAAAGACTCTTCGCCTCATACCGCGGGTGCTTCATGTGGGCGTTGGGTGCAAAAAAGGCACGTCCGCGGAGGCAATTGAGGCGGCGGTTGAGGGCGTTTTCAAGGCGCACGCCATCGATATGCGGGCGATAAAGCAGTTTTCAACGATAGACATAAAGGGAAACGAAGCGGGACTTCTGGAATACTGCCGCAAAGCGGGCAAGCCGCTCGTTACATATACGGCGGGGGAGCTTTCGTCCCTTTCGGGGGAGTTTTCCTCCTCCGATTTCGTAAAAAGCGTTACGGGCGTGGACAACGTATGCGAACGCGCGGCGATGATGGGCGCAAAGGCGCTTATCGTAAAGAAAACGGCGTGCGGCGGCGTTACCGTGGCAGTTGCTGAAGAGATACGGGAGGTGCGCTTTGAGTAAGCTTTATATAGTCGGCATAGGCCCGGGGGACCGCGATAACATGACATTTCGCGCCGCCCGCGCAATAGAGGAGGCCGACGTAATAATAGGCTACGGCGTATATACGGAGCTTATAAAAAAGATATACCCGGATAAGGATTTTGTGACCACACCCATGACGGGTGAGGTGAAGCGGTGCGAGGCAGCGCTTCATTATGCGAGATCGGGAAAAACGGCGGCCGTTGTATGCTCCGGCGACAGCGGCGTATACGGCATGGCGGCGCTTGTATATGAGCTTCGGGGCGATAGCGTCGACCCCGACATAGAGGTGATACCGGGAGTTACCGCCGCGCTTTCGGGGGGCGCGCTTCTTGGCGCGCCGCTTACCCATGATTTTGCGGTCATAAGCTTAAGCGACCGTCTTACCGCGTGGGAGAAGATTGAGCGGCGTCTTTCTGCGGCGGCCGGGGCCGATATGGCCATAGTCATATATAATCCCCAAAGCCGCACACGTCCCGAGCATCTTAAAAGAGCCTGTGAGGTGCTTTTAAGAACGCTCCCGGGTGACAGACTGTGCGGCATCGCGCGAAACGTCGGCAGAGACGGCGAAAGCGGGCGCATACTTAAGCTTTCAGAGCTTAAAGACGCCCCTGTCGATATGTTTTCGACAGTATTTATAGGAAACAGCGAAACAAAGCTTATAAACGACAATATGATAACGCCGAGAGGTTATAAAAATGTATAATATCTGCATATTTGCAGGCACGACGGAGGGGCGAAGGCTTATAGAAAGGCTTTGCGGCCGGGATGTGCTTATCACCGCAAGCGTGGCGACCGAATACGCAAAGACGCTCATCGCGCCAATAAAAGGGCTTACCGTTCTTACGGGACGCATGGACAGCGGTGAGATGGAAGCGCTTTTCAAGGCGTCGCGCTTCGATACGGTCATAGACGCAACGCACCCTTACGCCGACCGCGCCACAGAGAACATAAAGCGTGCCGCGCTTTCGGCGGGCGTTGAATATATAAGAGTAAAGCGGGACGAATCAGACGCCCCGGACGGCACGATGTACTTTGAGAGCGCCCGTGACGCGGCGGCGTATCTCGACGGACGGGACGGAAACATTCTCTTTACCACCGGGGTAAAGGATATCCCCGTGTTCTCGGGTATAAAGGACTTCTCCGAACGCGCCTTTGTGCGGGTGCTTCCCGCGGAGTCGTCTGTAAGGGCATGCATCGAGGCGGGGGTTAAGCCCGCCCGAATCATAGCCATGCAGGGGCCGTTCTCAAGGGAGATGAACGCGGCCACGCTTGCCATGGCGAACGCTGCGTATCTTGTTACGAAGGACGGAGGAAGCGCGGGCGGCTTTTATGAAAAGCTTGAGGCGGCAAAGGATAAGGGCGCGCGCCTTGTTGTAATAGGACGCCCGAAGGACGGGGAGGGGCTTACGCTTTCGGAAGCCGTGAGCCTTATTTCGTCACGCACGGG